>JBGUVV010000281.1:0-6329 GCA_045220525.1 Kiritimatiellia bacterium | reverse complement strand
GCATCGCCGGAGATCGGTTCGACACGAACGTATCGTTTTCGCGGCGGTGTGAAGGCGCTCGGCTGTCGCGGGATCTTTTTCGCCGAGGGTGTTCCGTGCTGCGGATATCTGGTAGCCGATCACGGTTAGGTTTTGCGACAGCGAGTCGTGCAGGTCTGCGGCGAGCCGCGTCCGTTCGCCTATTCTCAGTTCGGCTTCCATCTTGCGGGCCTGCGCCGCGACGACTTCGCGGCTTTGCCTTTCAACAAGAATTCTCAGCGCGGCGTTCCAGACGATGGCGACGACGCTAGCAATGGCAAGGAGGCAGATCACAAAGAGAAGTCTGCCCGTTGTCAGCCATGATGGACGCGAGAGTACCGCTATGTCGTCAGGCCCGCGCGGCACAATGAAAAAACCGCGCGCCTTCGGTACGCTTTCACCGAGCGTCGCGCGTTCGGCGTCAATGACGTAAATTCCTGTCACGGAGATTTTGGAGCCAGGCTCCACATCGTTGGCTGCTTCTGCGATGGAACTAAAATCCACAGTGACTAGATGGCCTTCGGATTCGACCTGGAGTTTCCCATCTCCGTCCGCAGATTTGAATCGGACGTATCCTGTGAACCTGATGGTCTTTCCGTTTAGCTTCACGTCGATGTGCGGCATTCCCCCAGTGTTTCTCGTCAACGCATCGATGTTCACGTCTCGTGGGTCATTATCCGCAAGCGAAGTGCCACTCGCCACTGTCCATGCAGCGTTGTCGAGGTGCAGGAAAAACGTGTCCGTTTCCGGAAACCCCGTGACGGCGACGCGGCTGCCGCGCTGAGGGGGCCGACATCCGAGGAGTTTGACCCCCACGACCTCGCCGCCGTCCGTCTCCAGGAGGGCGCGGTCTCCGCCCCAGACGGCGCGGATGGTTCCGACGGCGCGGTGGCGGCCGAGGCGGGCGATGTCCTGCGGCGGAATGTGACCTATGGTTGAGATGTCCGGTACGGCGTCTCCTAGCGCGACTGCGTCCTCCCCGACATGCACGTTGGCGAGTCCGCTTACGGATATGTACCGCCCGGAGTAGCGATGAGCGTCGTTTACAGGCGTGTGTATTCGTCCGTCAACAATGACGTTCCGTCCGATTATCGAGGTGGGATCTGCAGAAGGTGCATCGAATATGTGGACCATCACATGCACGATGGAGCCATTGGAGTTGATTGTCATGTATATGAAGTTCGGGTCTGTCTCGTCGCGAGTCGCGTCGCGGACGATGCCTTTCAGCCTTACTACGTCACGACGGGGCGCCGGTGCGTTTACGTCATCTGCCGCGATTTCAGCCTCGGGGCCGACGTTTCCGCGCCGGACAAGCTCCGCCGATTTGTAGCGTGCGCGTAAGGTTCCATTGTAGCGGACGAAATCTCCCTTGAAGTGGAATATGTCGTTGAGGTGCGGCATTTCGTATGCGCCGAAATTTACAGAGCCCCCGTTTGTTCCGGATATCACGAGATCGTTCGTTCCGTCCGAGACTGTAAACATCCAGAATGTGTTTGCCTGGACACGGTAGAACAGCATCACTCTGCCCTCGAAGTCGAATGTGCTGTCTGCGCCGGATGAAGTACGGCAGACCTCTGCCACTTCGCGCAGTGTCGTAAACGTCTTCGCATCCGCCGTCATGCAGATGGCGGCGGCTGCGAACAAGATGGCGAGAAACGATAGATATCGCTTGAACAGTTGCGTATTGTCCTCTCCGATTTCTCCAGCATGGAGAACACTGTCGCCATTGTACCATAAGTTATAACTGACAATCAATGATAAGCTATGAATTTCGTCAGGTATAGCCGAAATCGACATGACCTAAAGGGTGTAAGTTATATTTTACGGAATTTGGCACGTCCTAATTTTAGGATGTATCGTAATTGAGGGCGAATTTGATATAATGCCATGAGCCGAGTAGCGGTGTATGCAAAAGGAGACCTAAAACATGAATGCAACAAGAAAATGCAGTCACGCAGTTCTTCTTCTCGCCATGTTCGCGGCGTTCGTAGTGAACGCAGAAGGCGAATGCGAATGTTCCGTGTTCGTGCGATCCAAGGAGAACATCCTCTGGCGGACGGCGGCGGGCAGCACGGTGGATGTCCAGGTGGTGCTTCCGCCATCGGCTTCGTCCGCAACGCTCACGATTTCCGCAAAGGGATACAACCGCGTCTATCCGGGGCTTGCGTCCGGCGTGCAGCCGGTGGAACTCCCCGAAGCGACGTCTGACGAGACGGAGAACGTCTATGACTTCTCGATAGCGTATGATGATCCCGCCGAAACCGTGCAGAGCGTGAAAATCGGCCTTCTCGCAAGCGCGGCGGCGGATGGTTCTGTCGAGGCGGATGTCAGGACGGATGGCGCATCGAAATGGAGCAAGGCTTCAAGTCCCGTCGTAGTGCGCATTCCCGGCGGCGGTTTCACCATTGACGGGGAAAGCGTAGATACGGGTCTGGATGGAATGCCGGGATGGTACAGGTTCGCCCCGACAGGACCTGGCAGACGCTACACCTTTGCGGTCGGCGGAGAGCTCGCGTATGTTGACTACCTTACTGCTGGCGGGTTCTCGATAATCTTCAGGTAATCAAGCGGCTTTGCAAACAAAAGAAACGAGGCATGACATGAAAATGACATCAATGAAGAATGCGGTTCTCGCGGCGGCGTCAATCTCGGCGGCTGCGGCATTCGCTGATCCTGCGATCAGCCAGATGGTCGCGCGGCAGCAGTGGCCGTGGAGCGAGAAGGTGTCCATCGACTTCCATCTCGCAGGCGTCACCGCCGCGACGGAAATCGACTGCGCCGTTTATCGCGGAGAAACGAAACTGGACGTTCCGGCCGCAGCCTTCACCGGCGACTTCTGCGAACTCACGGCGGACGGGGACTACACGATAGTGTTCGATCCGTCGTGCATAGCGTCGCGTCCGACGTCCGGAGAGAAGCTGCGCTTCGTTCTTACGCCGTCCACCTCGGCGAATCCGGGCTATTGGAGCGAGATCGTTTACAAGATAATCGACCTTGAGGACTACTCAGTCACCGATGTCACGCGCGGCGCGCTCCTTCGCGGTGAGTACGGGAGCGTGGAGACGGACTACTCGAAGATCGGGGAGGGGTACAACACGACGCTTTCCGCCCCGATCATCTGGACCGGTGTCACGAACAACCCGGCCTACAAGACGACAAAACTCGTCATGCGCCACATCCCGGCGGGAACATATCCGTGGTACACGGCATGGAACAGGTATGTAAAGCAGACAAATGAAATGACCAACGACTTTTACATAGGCGTGTTCGAGCTGACGCAGGGGCAGATGGCGTCGATTACAAACAATCTTATCGCGAAAGCCGGTCTGAGGCCGACCTATGTCGACAGCTACTATTACAACCCCCAGCCGTTCGCGGGCAGCGAAAAACCGCTCAGCCAGTGGTCGCCGGCGGCCCTGTTTGGACATTTCAGAGACCGCAAGCTGAAAGTCACGAACAACGCAGGAGTTCTTGGCATCTTGAACAACAGAATTGGCAACAGGCATTATTTCACGCTTCCCGGCGTGTCGCAGTGGTACTACGCCTGCTGGGCCGGCACGGACTCCTACTACTACGATGGCCTCGGCAATGGAGACTCCCGCGGCATCCCGACGGACATGGCCCACGATGCACGGCTTGACGTTCTTGGGCGGTATGCCGCAAATGGCGGCGTCGTTGACAACGGCGACGAAACGACAACGACGATCGGTCCTGCATCCGTCGGCTCCTACCGCCCGAATGCATTCGGCCTCTACGACATGATCGGAAATGTGGAGGAATATGTCCTTGATTATCTGTCCGCACCACGGCAGAAAGATGGATATCCAGCCGACGTACTCGAAAAAAACTATTCATATTTGTACGACGCTTCCTACAAGTCCGATGCCCAGGCCTGGAATTTTTCCGGTTCAAGAAATGCTGAGACACAGTACGGAAAGGGAAGGTATGATCACATCGGGTTTCGCCTGATGCTCTGGATCGAGCCGGGGGAGACCGGCGAATGATCCGGCGCGGCATTGCTGGCATGGTTTGCATAACGGGGCTCTGCGCATTTGCACAGAGCGTCGTGTTCGAACCAGGGAATACGGATGTCGTAATAGAGAAAGGCGCACAGCCGGTCGTCGGATTCGCGGCGGTGGAGGCGACGAATTTCCTTTCGCGCGTCCTGGGAGCCCCGGTGCCCATAGTTGACGCGCCGCGAGAAGGCCGCGCGGCTCTCGTCCTCGGCATGAACAGATGGTCGCGCGAGGCGGGGATCGACCCAGACGCGAAGCCGAGGGACACGTTCTTCATCAGGACTGCGAAAAACAGAGTCTATGTGGCCGGACGCGACTCGTCGCGTGTCAAGCCGATGAACGCCTTTTTCATGGAGTGGGAGCGCGGCACGCTTTTCGGCGTCTATGCCTTTCTGGAGGACTATGCCGGATGCCGTTTCTACTTCCCCGGCGAGCTTGGGGAGGTCGTGCCGAAGGCCGGGAGCATAACCGTTCCCGAGACCGATCGCGCCGTGACGCCCGACATGTCGCAGCGAGTGTGGTACTGGGACAGGGCCGAGATGTACGACGACGGCTCGGGCGAAAAGTTCGACGACCTTTCGGTCAACAGGATCACGCGTCTGCACTGGCTGCGCACGCGCGCCGCAAGCTGGTACATCAAGTGCTGCCACGGAATCAACAGTATGGGCTTCGAGAAGAAGTTCGCGCAAAGCCATCCCGAATACTTCGCCTTGATGGAGGACGGCACGCGCTGCACCGGCGACCCCCGCGCCGCCAACGTGGTGAAGCGGCATGCCCACCTCTGTTTCTCCAATCCCGGAGTGCGCGAGGCGATTCTCGATTTCTGCGTGAAGCAGATTGAAAAGGGAGCCAAGTACGTGGACATCATGCCGCACGACGGCATGCAGCTCTGCCATTGCGAAAAGTGCGAGGCGTCGTATGCCGAGGCCGGGAAGAAGTACGGCAGGAACATCATGACCGATCTCGTCTGGGGGTACACGAAGTGGGTGGGCGAAAAGCTCATCGAGCGCGGAGCCGCAGGATGCGTCACGCAGATGGCCTACGACAGATATTCCGCCGTGCCGGACTTTGCGCTGCCGACGAACGTCTATGTGATGATCGCCGTCACCGGCCCGAGAAACAAGCCGGAGAAGTGGCAGAAGCAGTTCGAGGCCATCCGCAGATGGAAGAAGGCGTCTGCGAATCCTGTCTGGATATAGACGTATCCCGGGAAGTTCCTGCACTACGCGCGGAAGACGGCCGGAGTGCCGAACATGATGCCGCGGGCGACAGGAGAGTACTACAAGGCTCTCGCGGGGGACGTCATCGGGACGTTTGCGCAGTACAACTGCGAAGTTCTCGACAAATGGATATTCAACTACCTCAACTACTGCGTGCTTACCCGCGTGATGTGGGATACGCGTACCGACGTCGCCGCCTATATCGACGAACACCACCGTCTTATGTTCGGAGCGGGCGCGGCGCCCATGGCGCAGTTCTACGGAATGCTCGAATACAAGTGGATCGCGGAGTCGCGCGGAATCGTCAAGGACACGGAACTCGGCCCGGTGGAGAGTCCGCCGACGGACGAGGAGCTCTGGACGAAGGTGTACGGCGAGGAGGCTCTAGCGAAGATGGACGGACTTCTCCGCAAAGCGGCCGCGGCGGTTCCGCCGGACTCGATTGAAGCGCGCCGGATAGCGTTCTTCAGACGCGAGTTCTACGATTCGCTTGCAGAGGTGTCGGGCCGGTACACAACGAAGAAGGCAGGAGTCGCCGCACTCAGGTGGAATGCGGGGACGGAGAAGCAGATCGCGCTTGTTCCCTTCAACGGCGGAAAGGCTGCGCCTGCGGTCAAGACTGCCGTCCGCATCGAAAGGACGGACGAGTCCGTCGTCGTGCGCTTCGGTTGCGAGGAGCCGCACATGGTGGATGCGGAATGCAAGGTTCGCGAACGCGACGACCCTGAAATGTGTGAGGATTCCTGCATTGAGATTTTTCTGAATCCCTCGGCGGACAGAAAGAACTACTACCATGTAGCCGTGAACATGAACGGCGATGTCGCCGACTGGCGATGCGCAAGACGCGTCGGCGGAGGTCAGGACGAGGATTTGAAGTGGAATTCGGATTCGAAAGTGGAGATCAAAAGGCGTGAGGACGGCTGGTCGGCGACGGTGTCCATTCCGGTTACGTCGCTTGGGGAGATGAAAGATGCCTTCCCGATGGAGTTTGCAAGGAACAGGGCTGTGAAGCCGGGGGAAGGATCGAACCTCTACCACTCGAGTCCGTACGCGACAGGATTTTACGATATCGCAA
>JBGUVV010000280.1:0-5815 GCA_045220525.1 Kiritimatiellia bacterium | reverse complement strand
ACCGAGACGGCGCCGTTCGTGGGCATTGCTGATGCGGATGGATTCGAGGCGGGCGGCGCGAGCCGCGGGGGTCCGGTATCCTGGGCGCTTGCGATGCCGGTTTTGATGGACACGCTCCTGCGGCACTATCCGCAGGCGCGGGACTGCATCCTCGCATTCTATCCGGCGTGCGCGCGCTACGTGCGGATGATGGCTTCTGAGCATCCGTCGGGGATCGTTCCAAAGTGCGTCGGCGACCACGAGGCGCTGGAGCGCGCTCCGGACGAGGTGACGGCAACGGCCCACTACCACGAGTTCGTGCGCCTGACGGCGGGTTTCGCGCGTGTGACTGGACGGGAGGCGGACGCTCGGGAGTTCGGGTCTCTGGCAGACCAAGTCAAGGCTGCCTTCCAACGCGAGTACGTAAAGGGCGGCGTAGTTGCGAACGGCACGCAGTCCGCGCAGGCGATTGGCCTCTATCTCGGCCTTGTCGACAACGTGGCGGCCGCCGAGGCAGAGCTCCTGGAGGCGCTCGAGGCGAAGGGTTTTGCGCCGACGACGGGCATTTTCTCGACACGCTACATGCTGATGTACCTGGCTGAGCACGGGCACAATGACATTGCTCGCAAGATCGTCTTGCACGAGGGTTTCCCTGGCTGGCTGCACATGCTCGAGCGCGGAGCGACGACTCTCTGGGAGACCTGGAAGGAATCCGACGACGTTTACTCCAACTGCCATCCCATGTTCGGCTCGGTGGACGAGTGGATCCTTAGGTATGGCGGCACGCGATAAACGATAATAACGACGACAATAAGGAGTAAGATGAAGAGCGTTATATGTGTTTTGTTGTGTTCTGTGCTGGTAAATGCGGGTCTTGCGGGAATAGACCCGTTGCTTCCTCAGGATGGTGCTGTCGTGCCCATTTTGAGTGCCGAGCAGAAGGACTATCTGGCGACGCCGACTGAGAAGCGCGTCGACGCGCGCATCTATCCCGTCCGCGACCGGATCGAATGCGAGTCGCTGAACGGCACATGGGATCTCCAGATCGACGAGGGCCCCTGGGTGAAGGCGATCGTGCCTGGTACATGGGAGAACCAGGGCCTGAAGCGCGCCGAATACTCGACGTTCGTGCCCGCCACGCATGGCCGCTACCGGCGGACGCTCGCCTGGAACGCCTACCGCTACGCCAATCGGCGCGTGATCATCCGCTTCGACGGCGTCATGTACGGTTTCGAGTTCTTCGTCAACGGCACGAAGGTCGGCGAGGCGGACAGCGCCTACAACCTGAGCCAGTTCGACGTCACGGACGAGCTGAAGGAGGGCGACAACGTCCTCGAGGTGCTGGTGAAGGGCCGCGTGCCGCACGCCGGCTTCGACCAGTGCGACGACTGGGCGTTCGTCGGAATCACGCGCGACGTGACGCTCTTCACGGTCGGCGACAATTGGTTCAAGGACTTCGACCTCCGCACGACGCTTTCTGCCGACGGCAGCGCCGACCTGGCGCTCCGCGTCTTCCTGGACGGCCTCAAGCCGCTCGCGGCAGGGTCGCGGCTCAAGGTGGCGCTGCTGGACGGCGCCGGTCAGGAGGCGCTCGGCTGGGACGTGGCGGCGAAGGACGGCCTGAACGCGCTGTCGGGCGTCGTGCGGGATCCCGACCTCTGGACGGCAGAGACGCCGAATCTTTACCGCCTTCAGATGCTCCTCTTCGGGCCGGACGGGCAGCTCGTGCAACGTCTTGTCAAGGAGGTGGGGCTTAAGGAAGTGCGCGTCGAGGGCGTCAGGCTGCTCGTCAACGGACAGCCCGTCCTCCTGCGCGGCGTCTGCCTCAACGAAACCGACCCCAAACACGGCCGCGCCTTCACGCGCGACGACTTCCGCCGCCGGCTCGAGTCGATGAAGCGCGCCAACATCAACTTCATCCGCACGGCACACTATCCGTTCGCGCCGTCCTTCTACGAGGAATGCTCGCGGTTAGGCTTCTACGTGGCGGACGAGATACCCTATTCGTCGGGCGGGCGGCATAACCTGGGCAAGCTCGAGACGCTGCCGTACATGATCGACCGCGCCACGCGCACGGTCCGGCGCGACAAGAACGAGGCGTGCGTGACGCTCTGGTCCGTCGGCAACGAGAATCCCTATCCGGAGCAGACGCTGGGACCTGTCCTTGACCTGGTAAAGGAGCTCGACCCGACGCGGCCACGCTACTTGCCGCATCCGAAGGTCTTCGGGAGCGAGGCTCTGTTGCGTGATTTCCTGGCGCGCACGTCGAACCGTGTCGACATCTGCTCCATTCACTACGCTTTCAAACCGACGCTCGACTTCGTCCGCTCCATCTGCACGCATCTGCCGATTCTCCAGTCCGAGTACGCCCATGCGCGCGGCAACGCCTTCTCGAGCTTTGAGTGGAGCCAGAAGTACATCTACGACCACGAGCAGATGATCGGCGGCTCTATCTGGCACTGGCACGACCATGGTATCCTGCAGGACGAGACGCAGATGGACGAGTTCCGCGCGACCGGGCGGTGGCCCAGCCGCTATTCCAAGTCGCGCTTCAAGTACATGCGGCCCGAACACCAGGGCGTCTGGACCGATCCGCGGCACTTCATCGACAGCTACGGCGGATACGGCACAGACGGCATCACGTGCGCGACGGGCTGGGAGAAGGAGGCCTACTGGCTCGTGCGCAAGCTCTATTCGCCGATCCAGTTCGACTACACGAACGGCGTCCTGAAGGGCGTCAGCCGCTATGACTTCCTCTCCGCACATGGCCATGCACTCGACTGGCGCGTCGTGGACGACCTGACGGGCGCGGTACGGACCCACGGCGAGGTGCCGCTGTCGGCGCCGGCACGTTCGACCTTTGACGTGCCGCTTGCGCTCGGTGAAACAAGCCGGTCGATTCTGCGCGTCCGCGTTCTCGGACCGAACCGCCTGTCGATGTACGAGAACGCCTGGCGGCTGGACGAGACGTCGCCGTCGCGCGCGTTCGACTTCCCGCAGGCAGGCTCGCTCTCGGTTGCTTCGTCCGGCGAGATCGTCTGGACGGTCGGTGAGCGGTCCGTGACGTTGCCGCTCCTGCTGAAAGCGCATCGTCAGCCGAGCCATCACGTCCTGCGCGGAAGGAGCCAGGTCGAGATGAAGGGCGCGACCGAGGACTGGGAAAAGAAGGAAGGCTGGAACATCTGGGACGACTGGATGACGAACTATCTCTCGCGGGCGACCGAGGTTTCAGTCGAGCGCTGCGACGGAACGGACGTCGTCCGCGCGCGCTGGTACAAGGACGGTGACAAGACGTCGGCCTCGTATTTTGACGCGACGTTGCAAGTGCGACCGGCCGCGCGGGGCGGACTGAAGGTCGATTACGAGCTGGCGGCGTCCGCCGGCCTGCGCGCGCGTCCTCTCGAGCTTGGACTTGGCTTCGACTTCGGCACGGAACTCCGCCGCGTCGACTGGGACGGCATCGGCCCCTGGTCGTCCAACGACGGGAAGTCGCAGCACAACGCGCCGGGCCTCTTCGCGCTCGACCGCGACGACATCCGCTTCGACGGCGTGAGGCAGAAGACCCGTCGGGTCTTCGTCTCTGATGGCAGCCGCGGACTGGCCTTCGATGTGGGCGACGGACGGGTGAACTTCGAGAACGCCGGCGGGCATGTAGTCCTCATGACGGCGGACGTCATGTCGCCTTACGGGGATTTCAAGGGACCGAATGTGGCCGGGCGGAGCTGGACGGGCGCCTTCGAGTTGCGGCCTTGCTGTGCGAAGGGAGCGCCGCAGCCCCTCAGGGGCGTGGCTCCGGTTTATCCGTTCACCAGCTGGTATGGCTGGTGAGTATGCTGACGGGATTCCTGGAGAGATGAACAATGTCGTGCTAATTGCCGCTGCGGCGGTTTATGAAACGTTCTTCGGACCGATCAAGGCACCGGAGATTCCGTCGCGTGAATTTTCCGTTGCGTACTACGGTGCCATGTCGGACGGCATGACGAAGAATACGGCGGCGATTCGCGCGGCGATTGACGCGTGCGCGGCGGCGGGCGGCGGACGTGTCGTTGTTCCTGCCGGAACGTACTTGACGGGCGCTGTGCATCTCAAGAGCAATGTAGAACTCCATCTCGACGAGGGCGCGACGCTTCTTTTTACCGACGACAAGGCCGACTACCTGCCGCCGGTGCGCGTGAACTGGGAGGGGACGGAGTGCATGAACTACTCGCCGCTCGTCTATGCCTTTGGGGCGACGAACGTCGCCATTACGGGACGCGGAAAGCTGAAGTCGGCCACTGCGAAATGGTACGCGGGGCACTACGCCGAGATGGCGGACGGCTCGGTGGCGGCCAAGGTCGCGAAGCTGCGGAAGTGGGGCGAGGACGACACCCCGGTTGCCGAGCGCGATGCGACGCAGGGACCCGGAACGCTGCGCCCCCATCTCGTGCAGTTCAACCGTTGCGCGAATGTGCTTGTCGAAGGCATTCGCTGGGAGGGAAGTCCTTTCTGGTGCTTTAACGTAGTCTGCTGCGAAAACGTCGTCTGCCGGAACCTCGAGGGACACGCCCACGGGCACAACACGGACGGCATCGACCCAGAAGGGACGCGCAACATGCTGGTCGAGAACGTCGTCTTTGACCAAGGCGACGACGTCGTCGCCATCAAGGCAGGGCGCGACCGCGACGGGCGACGCGTCGGACGCGCGACGGAGAACTTCGAGATGCGCAACTGCCGCGTGCTGAACGGCCACTCGCTCGTCGCGTGCGGTTCGGAGCTTTCGGGCGGGATCCGCAACGTCTGGGTGCATGACTGCCACGTCGTGAACTGCGCAGGGCTCTGCTTCATGAAGTCGAACGCGGCGCGCGGCGGTGTCGTCGAGGACATCCGCGTTTCCGATATCACGGTAGACAACGTCTTTGTCTGGCTGTGCGGCCTGTCGCTGAACTACCAACCGAACCCATATGCCATTGAGAGGCACGGCGTGCAGCATACGAAGTTTCGCCGCTTCACGATGGAGAACGTGAAGGCGAAGTACGGCGCGATCGGCATCCGCATCCGCCCGACGTACATGACGGACGAGGAGGAGGCGGAGGCCCGGAAGGCCCACGCGCTGCCGGAGGAGAACCCCGCGGAGGACTTCACGTTCCGCAACATCGAGGTCGATACGAGTTCGCCCGAGGCCTCGGTCGAGATCGTCCATATCGACGGCGTGAAGGTGGAGAATGTGACAATCGGGAAATACCGTCCCATTGCGACGAACGGCGTTCTGTGTCTGACGTTCGACGGTGCGCTTGCGACGTATCGTCCGCTACTGCCGCTCCTCGAACGCTATGGGGCGCATGCGACGTTCTTCGTGCGCGGTCGAATCGATGCAAGCCTGGTGCGCGAGTTCACGTCGCGAGGGCATACGGTGGGGTTGAACGGAATGACGGGACTTAAGGCGGCGGAGTTCATCGAGAAGCAGGGCCACACCCCGGAAGAGTATCTTGCACGCGAGGTGCTGCCGCAGATTGATGCGGCACGGGCGGCAGGACTCGAATCGCGCTATTGGGCCTATCCGGAGAACGACCGTAGCGGCGAGACCGATTACCGCATGGCGTACTGGCATTTCCGGCGGAGCCGCGGGGAAGGCGACCTCTGCGCGGCGACGATTGCGATGGGCGACCTGCCCCAGGCCGGTAGCTGGATGCGCACGATGTACGGCTATCGGCTGGATGTGATAACGGCGGAAGCGGGCGTTCGGCATCTCGCCAAAGTCGCGCGCGGAAACTGGGTCTTCACGACGCTGGCGGGCGGTGCGACCGAAGTCGAGAAGATGCTTGTGGCCGCGCAGAAGCACGGCGTGCGGGCGCTTGGC
>JBGUVV010000279.1:0-5113 GCA_045220525.1 Kiritimatiellia bacterium | reverse complement strand
TGACGGAGACACGGACATCCTCACTAGCGAGTTCGTGGACAGTTTCTGGTATTTCGAGAACGTCGGCGGCAAGGGCGAGGTGAAGCTGGCCCCGGGGCGCAGGGTCGTCGCGCCGGACGGACGCCCGATCTCCGTCGACCTCTGCATGTGCGAGCCGTGCTGGGTCGACCTTAATGGAGACGGCAAGACGGACATCGTGGCGGCGGAAGAGGACGGCTGCGTCTGTTGGTTTGAGAACGCGGGGCGCACGGACGGAAACAAGACGCCTGTGTTCATCCCGCACGGACATTTCCGCCAGCAGGCGCAGGAGCTGAAGTTCGGCTGCCTGGCAACGCCGTTCGGAATCGACTGGGACGGCGACGGCGACTGGGATTTCATCGCGGGCAACTCCGCAGGCTACCTGTCCTTCATCGAAAACCTGTCCGGTCCTGGCGTCGAGCGGCCGAAGTGGGCGGAGCCGAAGCTGCTGACCGTCGGCGGCAAGCCGATTCGGACGATTGCAGGTCCGGCAGGCTCGCCGCAGGGCCCGGCCGAGCGCAAGTGGGGGTATTCCAGCGTCTCATGCGGCGACTGGGACGGCGACGGCGTCCTTGATGTAATCGCAAACGACATCAACGGCGATGTCCTCTTCTATCGCGGCAAGAAGCGCGGCGGAACAGACCTCTCGGCGGAGAAGGGCGTCGATGTCGAATGGAAAGGCGGAGTTCAGCCGCAGGCCAAATGGGAGTGGCGGAGGAATCCCGGCAAGGCTCTTCGCGCGCCGTGGCGGACAACGGCGGAGATGGTGGACTTCAACGGCGATGGACTCCTTGACCTCGCCGTCATCGACCATGAAGGCTACATCTGCGTCTTCGAGCGCTTCCGCGACAAGGCGGGGGCGTTGCGCCTGAAGCATCCCGTGCGGGCGTTTGTGGACGAGAAGGGTCGTCCAATCCGCCTTACGTCCGCCAAGGCCGGCGCCAGCGGGCGCGTGAGGTTCCGCTTGGCGGACTGGACGGGCGACGGAGAATTTGACATCCTCGAGACGAGGTGGAACGCCGTTCTCTGGGAGCAGGTCGGGCGCAGCGGTTCCAAGCGGGTGTTCAAGTGCCGCGACTGGATAGGGAAGGATCAGCTGCAGGGTCACACGTGCTGCCCGACCGTCGTCGACTTCGACGGCAACGGCGTATTGGACGGCGTAGTCGCAGCAGAGGACGGATATTTCTACTACGTGCGCAATCCAGGACGCGTCAAGCCGAGGCGCGTCAAGATACTGGCTTCCGGCTGGGATGTCCGAGCGGCAAAGCCGAAGGACCTTCTTGACCATGCTGCAGATTTCGACATGTCGGGCTTCGACGGCGTTTTGCTGCTGCTCGAGGATACGCGCAAGCTGCCGACATCGCCCGAGTGGAAGGCAGAAAAGTTCGACCATCATCTTGATACGATACGCGCATTTGCCGCGCACAAGGGCTTAAGGGAGACGCTGCTCCAGTGCCAGTTCACGCCCGAGAAGCGCATCAGCTGGTTCGACAGGGCGGCATGGGCGCGCTTTGCGCACAATGCAGGCACCCTTGCGGCTTTTGCGAAGCGGGCGGGGCTGAAGGGGCTTTCGGACGACAACGAGGACTATCCGCATTCAAACCAGTGGTTCTACGACCCGGAAAGGGACGTGGTGACGTACAACGAGGTCTGCCTGATGGCGCGGCAGTACGGCGAGCAGGTGGGCAAGGCGATGTTCGATGCCCATCCCGACATGGTCTTCATGTCTGCGTGGCATCTCTCCGGCGACCATTCGTATTTCAAGTCGCCTGACCCCGCCGGGAAGATGCGCGACGCGGGCGACCTCTGGCCGGCGTTTGTCGAGGGGCTTGTGCAGGCTTGCCCGCCGACAGGAAGGCTCGTCGACGGCAACGAATCGGGCTACAACGCAGACGCCGAGTCGAACGACTACTACGTGCAGAGCTGGAACATCAAGCAGGCGGCGCTCGGGTTGCTGAAGCCGGAGAACCGCGCGAAGTACCTCGCGGCGCTGTCGGTCTCGTTCGGCATCTACACGGACATGTGCGTCAACACGAACGCGGCAAGCTGCTGGTACTTCCCGCCTGGGGCGGACGGCACGCGCATTTCGCGGTTCACGGCGAACATTGCGCAGGCCGCGCGGGTTGCGGAGGACTACATCTGGGTCTATGGCGAGAAGGGCCTTGTGGTTCCGTGGATGTGCGACACCAAGCGGTTCAGGGACTACAAGACATGGGAAGAACTGCTGCCGGGCTTTACTGCCGCGATTCGCGCGCAGACCGATCCAGAGGGACTTGCCGCCGAGGCGCTTTCCGTATCGTCGGCAAATCTGCTGCCGAAGAAACCATTGACATGGCAGCACCCGAAGCGCGTTCAGGGGAGGTTCGAGACCAAGGACGGGGTCTGGACGGCGACGGGCGTCGAGAGCGGATGCTACATTCTGGAGACTCCGGCGCAGGCCGGCCACCTCTACGCAGTCGGCGGGGAGGTCCGCGGCAACGGGACGGTGGCGATTACGTGGAAGCGGAACGGCAAGCTGATGGGCCAGACTCCGGGTGGCGTGCTGGAGATGGCGACGCAACTCGGCGAAGGCTGGCGCAGGGGCGTCGGCACGTTCTGCGTGCCGAACGGCGCCGACAGGCTTGTCGTTCACCTCGGGCTCGCGCGCCAACGAGCGGACGAGACGACGGCCTTCCGCAACGTCAAGGCTGTCGAAATACACTGAAGGCACGAGGAGTCTATCAGACAGACAATGAAGCTGAACAATCTTGAGAAGTTCCTGAAGAAAGTCAATGGCGGCGAGATGGCGTATGGAACATGCGTCACCTTCGCCGACTGCGCGGTTACGGAGGCGGCGTGCGAGGTCGGGTTCGACTTCGTGTGGATTGACGGCGAGCACGGCGAGATGGACCGCGTGAACGCCATGCAGCACCTGATGGCGGTGAAAGGCACCGACACGGCGAGCTTCTACCGCGTTCCCGCTTGCGACCACACCGAGATAAAGAAGGTAATCGACTTCGCGCCTGCAGGCATCATCGTCCCGATGGTGATGGACGAGAACGACGCGGCGAAGGCGGTCGCCGCGTGCAGGTTCCCTATGGACGGCGGCAACCGCGGCTGCGGCTTCCGCCGTGCGTGGCGCTATGGTGTTCGCGACACGGACGAGATGCTTGCCGAGGCCGCGCACGAGCCTCTTGTCATCATCCAGCTCGAGCATATCGACGCGGCGCGGCGGCTTGACGGGATACTGGATGTTCCTGGCATCGACTCGATACTTGTTGGGCCGTACGATTTCTCGGCGTCCATGGGGAAGCCGGGACGGTTTGACGATCCGGAGGTGTGCGCCGCGCTGGACGAAGCCTGCGCGAGAGTCGTCGAAAAGGGGATCCTGCTCGGATGCTACTGCGAAGGCGACTTCGAGACGTGGCGCAGGCGCGGCGTCCGCTACATGAGCGTTAAGAACGACACGACCGCGATGATCGACGGGTGGCGGGCCGCGCTCGCGAAAGCGGGGGCACGATGAATTCGTGGATCGACCTTGCCGTCATCGCGGCGTACCTCGTGGGGACGACCCTCTTCGGCTGCTCCTTCTACTTCAGGAATGGGGCGGGAGACGCGAAGACGTTCATGGCCGGCGGCGGGAGGATCCCTGGCTGGGCGCTTTCGCTTTCCGTTTTCGCTACGTACGTAAGCTCGATTTCGTTTCTGGCGTTGCCTGCGAAGGCGTATCTCACCAACTGGAACGTGCTGGTACTGTCGTTCACCATTCCAATCGCTGCCGGTATCGCGGCGGTTTGGTTCGTGCCGTTCTACCGAAGGATGACGAGCGCGAGCGCTTATTCGTTTCTTGAAGAGCGCTTCGGCTTCTGGGCGAGGGCGTACGCGAGTGGATGTTTCCTTGTTATGCAGAGCGTCAGAAGCGGCATGATCCTCTTTCTGCTGGCGCTTTTGCTTAAGTCGCTACTGGGGTTCTCGATTCCCTGCGTCATACTTGTGGTTGGCGTATCGACGATTGTCTATTCTATGCTTGGCGGGATTCAGGCCGTCGTCTGGACGGATGCGATCCAGGCCATTGTTCTGATTGCAGGGGCGCTCATCTGCCTTGCCGTGCTTGGCTGCACGCTGCCGGATGGGCTAGCGGCGGGAGTCGGGGACGCCTTTGACGCGGGCAAGTTTTCGCTTGGCAGCTTTTCGCTGGTGGATTGGGGATCTGAAACATTTTGGGTCACTTTCATCTACGGCGTATTTCTCAACCTCCAGAACTTCGGCATAGACCAAAGCTACACGCAGCGATACATCGCCGCGAGGAGCAAGTCGGACGCCGTGCGATCCATGTTCTCCGGAGCCATGCTCTACCTGCCGGTTTCATTCGTCTTCGTTGCGATTGGGACGCTCCTCTGGATTTGGGTGAAGGGACATCCCGGCGTCGTTCCAGGGGATGTGCTCGCAAAGTCGGATGCGGTCTTTCCGTGGTTCATCGTGAACCGCCTGCCGACCGGCGTGACGGGGCTTCTCGTGGCGGCAATCATCGCCGCTGCGATGAGCACGGTCTCTTCCACGCTCAATTCCGGCGCGACGGTTCTTCTGGAGGACTACCGCAAGAGGTTTGCGAAGAGCGAGATCCTGCCGGTGTCGCAAATCCGCTTTCTGCGGGGCTCAACTGTCGTGCTTGGCTGTTTCTCAATATCTGTTGCTCTCGTCGTCATGAACGTGACTAGCGTGCTGACGACCTGGTGGGCGCTGCAGAGCGTCCTTTCCGGCGGCATGCTGGGATTGTTCCTGCTCGGCACCTTCGTCAGGCGGACGGGAAAGGCACAAGCGGCAGTGGCCACAGTCCTGGGCATTGTCGTCGTCGTGTGGATTATCATAGGGCAGTCACTGACGTTCGGGCGTTCACTGGTTCATGTCAACTTAGCTATCGTCCTTGGAACAGTGGCGATTGTTTTCGCGGGAGGGCTTCTTTCTCGCAGATGAATCGTGGTTGTGCAGGTTCTTGCCGCAGGAGAAATGGGGAGGAACCCCATTGGCATTGTCATTTTTGCAAGACGAATGCGTTGTTTTGCGTAATTATCGCGTTTTGAGATAAAACAGTAGGAACTGCGTGGCTGTGTAACGG
>JBGUVV010000278.1:0-3819 GCA_045220525.1 Kiritimatiellia bacterium | reverse complement strand
GCGAAGGGCTGGGCGAAGACCCTCCAGTGCACTCTTACGATCCCGTATCCGGGGACTCCTCTATTCAAGGAACTCAAGGCGAACGACGGACTAAACACGCTGGACTGGGACGAATACGACATGCGCCGCGCCATAACGAAGACGCCGCTTGTCTCGGAGGACGAAATAAAGAAGGCGATCCGCGACGTCTACCGCGGCTTCCTCCAGCCTGGCGCAATCTGGCACAGGCTCGCCTCCACCCGCACGCTTTTTGACTTCGGCTTCTACTATCGCGGCATCCGCTCGCTCATCGGGCACTTGGTTGATTTCAGCGATTCAAGGCGGCCATGCACGAATTGCTGAATCGACCCGCATTTTGCGCCGCAAAGGTACTCGTGCGTCCACTGTCTCGCGGTATGGCTTACGCCGATGCAATTAGACTTGAAATGGGATAAGTCGCAGAAAATGCGATATAACCCGCGAAAAATGAAGCGACGGCGGGGTGTCTCCCCAAAGTTTACAGAACAATATTGCAAAGTAGTGAAAATAGGTAATAACATGACTAACAGACGTGAATTTCTGACGGGGTTGGCGATTTCGGCGGGAGCCGGGATTGCCGCGGGGTGCGCGTGTTCCAGAGGAACATGTGGCGGGACTGAAGCCGCGCCGATGCGCAATTTCCGGTGCGCGCCGATGAAGAACGGGATTCGCGTCGGCGTGGTCGGCGTCGGCTTGCGCGGCTTTGGGGCCGTCAACCGTCTGATGCAGGTGCCGGGCGTTTCCATTGTCGCCGTGTGCGACATCCGGGACGAATACGCCGAGAGGGCGGCGAAGGCGGTCTTGGAGAAGACGGGTTCCTCGCCGCGCGTCTTCAAGGGTTCGGCTGAAGCCTATCGCGGACTCTGCGACCTGAAGGAGGTGGATGTCGTCTATAACGCGACGTCGTGGAACGCGCACACGCCCGTGGCGCTGACGGCGATGTGCGCCGGCAAGCATGTGCTGATTGAAGTGCCGAGCGCGATGTTCGTGGACGAGTGCTGGGAGATTGTTGAGACGGCCGAGAAGTGTCGCGTCCACTGCATGCAGCTCGAGAACTGCTGCTATGGCGAGTACGAGCTCCTGGCGCTGAACCTCTGCCGGCTTAATCTGCTGGGCGAGCTGATCCACGGCGAGGGCGGCTACATCCACGATCGTCGCTGGCAGATCTTCAACGACACGCAGTGGGACGGTTGGCGCCGGCACTGGAACGAGGCGCACGCCGGCAACTACTATTCGACGCACGGGCTCGGTCCGATCGCCCTCGACATGGGCATCAACCGCGGCGACCGGTTCGACTACCTCGTCTCGGTTGATTCGCACCAGGCGGGCTATGAGGCGTACGCCGCGGCGACGCTGCCGGCGGACGATCCGAAGCGGAAGGCGCGGTTCGCGATGTCGGACATGAACGTGACGACGATCCGCACGGCAAAGGGCCGCACGATCATGCTGCAGCACGACGTCAGCTCGCCGCGCCCCTATTCGCGGCTCAACACGATCACGGGGACGAAGGGCTTCTTCCAGAGCTATCCGGTGCTCGCGATCCATCTCGAGAAGCCCGACAGCTGGCCGACGAAGTATGGACATCCAAAAATCGTGCCGACGCATTCCGAGGAACTCCGTCAGGAGTACATGCATCCGCTTTTCAAGGTGGCGGGCGAGATCGCGACGAAGGCAGGCGGACACGGCGGAATGGATTTCCTGATGGATCTTCGGTGGGCGTACTGTCTGCAGCAGGGTCTGCCGCTCGACACGGACGTCTACGACCTGGCGAGCTGGTGCGCCGTGAGCGAGCTCTCCGAGCGTTCCGCCCGTAACCGCTCGCAGGCGCTGGACATCCCCGATTTCACGCGCGGTGTCTGGAATACGCCCTGTCACTCGAACCTGATGGACGCTACAATCGACCTCTCGAAGCTCGACTTCAAGAACGTCAACGCGGCCGCAGGCCAGCAATCTGTATGACACCTGGTGGACTTCAGCGATTCAAAAAGATCCTCATTTCTACATTCGGAACAGATGACGGCTGAATGCGATGGCGACAGCCTCAGAGCGGTTTGCCGCGCCAAGCTTTGAGCAAACAAGCGTCAGGTGCTGGTTCACTGCGTCGGCAGAGATGCCGAGCATCTTTCCGATGTCTGCGCTGGTCAGCCCTTTAGAGACGTATTGCAGGATTTCGCGTTGCCTGTCGGTGAGCGGCGGCGGAGTGTCCCTTATGCACTGTTCTATCTCACGCGAAAACACCGTTTCGCCAGCAGCCATTTTGCGTATGAGAGCTGGCAGCTCGTCGTTGGGAGTATCCTTCATCAGTGCACCGGAAGCACCGGCCGCGATGGCGTTCGCTATGTCTGCCGAGTTGCCGTAGGAGGTAAGAAGCAGAACCTTTGTGTCGGGATTGAGCTCCTTGATTCGTCGCGTTGCCTCAACGCCGTCCATGACGGGCATCATGAGATCCATTATGACAACGTCAGGTTTTGTTTCCAGGACGAGCCGTACGGCATCTTTTCCGTTTGCCGCTTCACCGACGACGGAAATGTCCTTCTCGTATTTGAAGAGGGCCTTGAGGCCAAGCCGGAGAAGGGAATGGTCGTCGGCGATGAAGATCTTGAGTTTCTGCGGTTTCATGAGGAGTCTCATTGTTTTGCGGGCGGCAGTTTGAGCGAGACGGTTATAACAGTTCCCCTGCCTGGAGTTGATTTTACGGTGAACTCGCCTCCATGGCGCAAAGATCTCTCTTGTGCGCCAGCAAGACCGAAGTGACCTTCAGCCGCGCTTGGAGCGGTGGAGAAGTCGAATCCGACACCGTCATCCCCCACTGTCAGGACAAGAAACTCGTCCTGGACTTTGCCCGTTATGGAGATTGTGCTTGCACGGCCGTGCGTGACGGCGTTATGGGCGAGTTCGCGGACAATGCTGAGCATTGCGTGCATGGTGGAGTCGTCGAGGATGTTTCTCGGAACGTCAATCCTGATGTTTGTTGCTGCATTGCCCGCTATCGGCTTGATGGAGGTCTCCACGGCCTTGGACACATCGTGTTCGTCGAGTGCTTCGTTTCTGAGATCCCACAGGCATCGACGCAGTTCGGTGCGACACGAGCCGAGCATGCGTTCGGCAGTTTCGAGATGTGTTGCGCATTCCTTCTCGCCAGCTTTGTGCGCATGCTTGGCGGCGGTCACCTGGTATGATATCGCGGTCATATCCTGGACAATGTAGTCGTGCAGTTCCGTCGCAAGGCGGGTGCGCTCGTCCAGCCGCAGTTCTGACGCGGCCTTGTTCATCCTGGCGCGGTATAGTGCACGGCCCCGACGCTCAGCCAAGACTCGCAGCGACAGATTCCAGAGCATAATGGCCGCGATAACGACAACCAGGACCCCGATCACGACCAAGAGTCGGAGGGGAGTCCACCAGGATGGATGGGAGAGTATGACTACATCGGACGGGCTGCGAACGGCTATCAATAGATCGTTGATTTTCGGGAAGATGTCGTTGGCTCTCCAGTTGTCGGCGTCAAAAACCACCACGCCCGAGACTTTGACGCGGCTTCCCGCGTCGATGCCCTTGAACGCCTCGGGGCATGCGAAACAGTCGACGGGCATGACGAGATTTGCGGTTTCAAGCATCATGCGCTTTTTGTCCGCATTGTTAGAGGGAATGCGTATCACGGTCCCGCAGATCGTCACCGCTCTGCCGAAAAACGCGGAGTTCACCGTCCTCACTCCATTTCTGACGGGCATGATCTCGCTGGCCGAGACTGCGAGCGGAGGTTTGTCGTCCGGCGGTTGTGCACTGTCTGGAGCCGGATGCCAT
>JBGUVV010000277.1:0-2941 GCA_045220525.1 Kiritimatiellia bacterium | reverse complement strand
AAATTGTGTTGGCAACGGAAATTGTTTTGGCCACAAAGAACAGGAGAAGACAGGAGAGGGATATCGCAAATCTTTTCTTTTCGGGATTCCTGTCGCCCGCCTGACCGAGCCAGAGGCTGTTGAGCGCATAATATCTTTTGCGAAGAGGAGGTGCGCTGCGTTCGTCGCCACTCTCAACGTCGATTTCGTTGCGAACGCTGTGAGCGGCTGGCCTTTCGGCGGGAACGACGAACTCTGGGGCTATCTCAAGAATGCCGACCTCGTGACGGCCGACGGAATGCCGATAGTCCTTCTCTCTCGTCTCCTCAGGCGGGGGCTTCCCGAGCGCGTCACCGGCGCGGACATGGTTCCCGCAATCTGCCGCCGCTGCGCGGAAGAGGGGCTTTCTGTCTACGTTCTTGGCGGTGACAAGGACGCAGTGGCCGAAGCCTTTGAAAAATTGAAAATTGAAAATGGAGAATTGAGAATTGCCGGAGTGGATGATTCGTTTGTGAAATTAGACCGGGAACAGCCTGAAATCGTGGAGCGCATAAACGCCGCGAAGCCGGATATCCTCTTTGTCGCCCTTGGCAACCCCAAGCAGGAGCTCTGGATGGGGCGCAACTTGGCGAAGCTTGATGTCGGCGCAGTTATCGGCATAGGTGGAACCTTCAACTTCATCGCAGGCAAGGTGAAGCGCGCGCCGAAGTGGGTGCAGAAGAGCGGCCTTGAGTGGATCTACCGCATTATCCAGGAGCCGGGTCGCCTTTGGCGCCGCTACGCCTACGGGCTCGTCAAGTTCTCGTGGCTTTCGCTCCTGCACGTTTTCGGAGGCTACCGCAGATGAGGATCGCCCATGTCTTGAGGCGGCTTTCGTTCGACGACTGGGGCGGAACGGAGCAGGTAGTCTGGAACATTGCCAAGGCGCAGAAGGCCGCAGGGCACGAAGTGCGCCTCTTCGCGACGACGGCGTTGTGGAAGCCTTTAGCCGCAGAGAACGCAAAGATCGCAAAGACCTTTTTGTGCCCTTTGTGTTCTTTGTGGCTAAAAAACGAACCATACGCAGAAACCGTCGAGGGAATCGAGATCGTCAGGTTCAAGCCGATATATCCGTGGTGGCCTATGCCGAAGGACGTTGTGGCGGAACTTGACCGAAAGGGCGGCAACCCGTTCGTGCCGGGGCTTGGCAAGGCGCTTCGCGATTGGCGGCCCGATGTCATCCACTGCCATGCGATGGCGCGTATCGCCGAACTCTGCCTTCGCATCGCCCGCCAACCAACCACTAACGACTCCCAATTCGCCTCTACACGATCTACACGTTCTACACGGCTAAACTCTCAACTCCCAACTAAAACCATCATCTCTCTTCATGGCGGTGCGGCGAACGTCCCTGGAGCCGAGGCGAAAAGCCTCAAGGCGCCGACCAGAGGGCGACTTCCATGGGGCAAGATGATCGACATTGCAATGGGCTGGACTCGCCGCGTTCCCGAGGATTTTGGCGGCATTGTCTGCGTCGGGGAGGACGAATACGAGCGTTACCGCGCGAAGCACCCGCATGTAATGTTCCTCCCGAACGGAGTAGATACGAGCCTCTTCTCCTCACTCCCCCACTCCTCCACTCCCACACTCCCCCACTCTCTCACTCTCCTTTGCGTTGCGCGTATCGACCGCCAGAAAAACCAGATGGCGCTTGTCGAGGCCGTCGCGCGGCATCCCAACATGGCGCTTCGCCTCGTCGGACCTGTGACCCAGCCGGACTACAACGAGGAGCTTAAGCGTCGCGCCGCCGAGCTTGGCGTCGCGGACCGCGTTGCGTTTGTCGGTGCGCTGAAGCCTGGGAGCCCAGAGCTGATTGCCGAATATGCCAACGCAGACGCGTTTGCCCTTGCAAGCCGCCACGAGCCTTTCGGCATCGTCGTTCTTGAGGCGTGGGCGGCGGGGCTTCCCGTTGTCGCAAGCGACGTTGGCGGGCTTGGGCGGCTTTGCGCGGCGCATCCCGACGCGGCGATAACGTTCCCATCTGGTGACTCTGCCGCGCTTGACCGTGCGCTTGACGAACTCTCGCGCAAGGGGGCTTCTGTATCGCTTGAGGCGATGTCCGCCGCAGGACGCAAGGCCGCCGCAGAGTATGACTGGCGCACGCTTTCCTCCCGCCTTGTCGATTTCTACGCATTAGACGGCGAAAAAATCTAATCCGCCCCTCCTTATTTCTGAGGGGATTACAATATCTTTGAAGTGAAAATTGGCTATGCGGCGTCGCGTCGGGCTGCTCGCTCCGGCGCGGGTGTCGCCCGATCCGTACGCTACGGGAGTCGCATCACCGCCTCGCACTTAAGTCTATATGACGTGACGAGCCATTCCCCTCACCGAAATAGACCGCGTCAAGCGTAACAACTCCGGCGGTGGCGATTCCTGCGCTAGCTCTCGTGCAACCCCCGCGCCTTCGCTGATGCGCACCGAGATGCTATGCCTTTAAACGGAGAGGCGTGGAATTTCGCCGGAGCGGAGGGATGTCGCGAGTGAGGAATACGGAGGACTCGGCGCCGTACGAGGGGTTTCGTACGCAGCCAACGATAGACGCCGAGGCACGGCAGGCTGAAGTAAGACAATTGTCTAAGCGTGAAAGGCGCAACGAGGTCCGAAGTGAACGAGACCGAGCGAGCATCCCTCCGCGACGGCGAAAAAACAGATTCTCCCTCGTTTGCCATTGTATCAATCTATCGTTCAAGACATTAACAGGGCATCGGCCTCGACGCTTGCAGCTCTCGCCCGCCCCCTCGCCTGCGCCATTGAGGACTTGATGGAATGAAAAGCCAGTTTCACGCGGGATATAAAGCAATATTCCAGAAAACCGCCGCGCTTGACCCCAAACGCAGCGTTTTGGTATAATGACGGCGATTTAGCTATGTGCATGTTGGACGAGATACATGCGAAGCGTGACGAGATATACGCTATCGCAAGG
>JBGUVV010000276.1:0-7160 GCA_045220525.1 Kiritimatiellia bacterium | reverse complement strand
GAGTTGGAGAGTGGAATTTTTCATTAGATTCTGCCGAAAAGACATCCATGAAGAGCCTTTCAAGGAGGCCGTGGAAGGCGATGCGAGCTGAGTTTGGAATATAGCTGAAGAATATGTCTTCCATCGGCGCGTTGGCCGCTTTCAGTATCTCCGGCAGAAGCGCCGCGCCGAGAGCCTTGCGCTCGCGGTGGATGTCGGCGTCGTTCGCGCGCGAGAAGTAGATGCGCTCGAAGGAACATGGACGGGCAAGTGATTTTTTATGGTTCAAATCATAAAACTCTACCTCCCCTTCAGGAGAGACGACGAGCGTTTCACCGGCCGGCAGCTCTTTTACTGCCTCCGGCGGCACGTCGAACGCCGCCTGGATCGCCGGACGCTCGCTTGCGACGACAACAACGTCGTCGTCGAGGTAGTAGAACCCCGGCCTTATGCCGTGCGGGTCACGCGTCGCGAACGCCCATCCGTCGCCAGTCATCCCGCAAAGCGTCCACGCCCCGTCGGCTCCCGCAAGCGCCTTTTCGACCGCAGTGGCTATGTGGCTGTTCTTCGCCGCCTCCTTGGAGATCAGTTCCGTTATGAGGTAGCCGTCGGCCTTGCTCGTCGGGAAGGAGCCATGCCGGCGGTAGTCTTCGAAAAGCTCCGCCGCGTTCGTGAGGTTGAAGTTGCCCGCAAGGAGAAGCGTATGCCCGAGGTCGCTCGCCTCGTGGACGAAAGGATGGCAAAACGCCACGTTGTTTTTACCGAACGTGGCGTAGCGAAGATGGCCGAGGAATATGCGCTCCTGCGTCTTTTCCCGCTTGGCTATCATGCCAAGGACATCTACGAGCGGCGTCGCCGAAGCCGACTTGAAGATGCGATACGGCGTCTCCCCCGGTTCTGGCGCGGCGGAGAGGAACGCGGCACCTGCGCCGTCCTGCCCGCGGTTATGCTGCTTTTCGAGAAGAAGCGACAGTTTTGTCCCGCCGAAGTCGCCCGTGGCAACCGCGGTCTTTCTCAAGACCACCATCGCCACGGCGCATTCATGCTTAACTGATTCTGACATATCAAGTTACTATTTGCAAACTTCGTGCCAACCGCCGTTTCACAGTTGGAATCGGCAAAAACCGCCGTGCGCCATACAAAAAAATTTCCGAAATTTGGCCAGCATGCAACAAGAAATGTAAATGACATTTTCGCCGCGATATGATATAATACGCACAACATGAAACCGGCTTGGAGCATCCTGCCGGACGAGTGGAAGCCGATTCTCAAGGAACGCGGGCTTCGGCCGTTCCGCGCAGACCAGATCCTTCAATCGCTGTACAGGGACTATATAGACGATTGGGATGCGGCGACGACGCTGCCAAAGGATTTCAGGGAGAACCTGAAGTCCGAGTTTCCCATTGTCCCGGCCAAAGTAGCAGACGTATCGGAGTCGTCAGACGGCACGAGAAAGCTCCTACTCTCCCTCGCCGACGACAATCTCGTGGAGACGGTGCTCATCCCCGCGACGGGGCGCTTCACCCAGTGCATCTCGACCCAGGTCGGCTGCGCGATGGGGTGCGTATTCTGCGCCTCCGGCGCGTCCGGCGCAGTTCGCTCTCTCACGGCGGACGAGATCGTCGCAGAATACATGGCGGGCCGCAAGCTTGGCGACATAACTAACATCGTCGTCATGGGCATGGGCGAGCCTTTTGCGAACTACGACGAGACCATGCGCGCGCTGCGGCTCATAAACGCCGGCAAGGGGCCCAACCTCGGCGCGAGGCACATTACGATCTCGACGTGCGGGGTCGTGCCCGGGATCGAGCGCCTTGCTGACGAAGGCGTGCAGTTCGAGCTCTCAGTTTCGCTGCATGCGCCAGAAGACGAGTTGCGCTCGCGCCTTATGCCGGTGAACCGCAAGTGGCCGCTTGAGACCCTGCTCGGCGCATGCGCCGCATATACGCGCAAGACCAAGCGCATAATCACCTTCGAATACACCGTCATCGCAGGCGTCAACGACTCCCGAGACTGCGCCGCCATGCTCGCACGCGCCGTCAGGAAAGTGCCGATGGCGAAGGTGAACCTGATTCCGATGTCCCCTGTCTCGCACAGGCCGGAGTTCCGCACTCCGGAAGAGAAGACAATGCTCATGTTCCTGGACGTCCTCATGAAAAACGGCGTCCAGACGATGCTCAGGAGATCGCGCGGCGGCGATGCGGACGCCGCATGCGGGCAACTGCGCCTTAGGAGAATCGGGAATGCCCCGCAATAGGACAGTAAAGAGCGGAATATCGAAAGACGAGCTGATCGAGTGGGGAGGGCCTGAAGTCTTCAACCAGGCGTTCGCGCTGTGCAACTCAGGCGACGTGAAGGACGTACGCTACGACGACGACACCCTGACCGTGTCCGGCAAGATAGAGCAGCCGAGCGGCTGGGCGATGCCCGTCTCCCTCAAGCTCATGCCGGGCGGACGCATCAAGTCGATGTGCCCTTGCATCGCCAACCAGCGCGACGGAAAGATATGCCCTCACGTTGTTGCAATCGGGATAGCCCTCTGGGTGATGGAAATGGACCTCCCGGAGGAAAGCGACGCAAAGAAGGGAAAGACGAAACGCCCTGCCGAGCCGGAGATGCCGCCACAGCCGGAATATATCGAAGTGCCGATGCGGCCGAGGTTCTTCGCCCTTCTCTCGGGCTCGCGCGCTTCGCTCTCCATCGAGGTCAACGCCCGATACGGCGAAATCGAATTCCCCGCATGCTCGGTCCAGGGGCCGCGCACCGTCTATCTTCCCGACGAGGACGATCCGCTCGTCCGCAAGGTGCGTTCCATTTCCGTGGAGCGCGCCGCGCTGAAGGAGCTCCTCAAGTGGGGATTCGAGCCAGGCTACAAGGACGGCGACCTCAAGCACTACATAACCGACCCTCAGAAAGTCCTTAACTTCCTCGGCGCTGGCCTTCCGGAGCTGAGGCGCGCAAGCTGGCGCATCTCGCTTTCCGAGAACCTCGGGAACATCGTCGACGAGTTGCCGTCTGTCGTGCCGGTCGTCACGATAAAGGACGCGCCGGGCGGTGCGTTCGACGTCCACTACACTTTCGACGCTATGGGCCGCACACTTCCGCCTGCGGAAGTCCAGGCCGCGCTCAACAGGGGCGACGGCTACATCCTCCGGGACGGCGGCATAATCCTTCTCGACAGAGGCGGCATCGAGGCCCTGAGAGACGTATTCAGCGACTGCGCCCCATCCCAGAACGGCGCAGACAGGGGATGGTTCCGCGTAAAGGCGGCGTACGCGCCATACGTAAAGAGCTCCCTCGCGCTTGTCGACTGCGAAGTGAACGCAGGAAAGGCAAAGTTCTGGCGCACGATGACGCGCCAGCAGACCGCGCGCGGCGACGCGAAGTTCGAGCCAGTCAAGTTAGGCCCGCTAGATCGCGTGCTCCGTCCCTACCAGAAGCAGGGTGTCTACTGGATGAGATTCCTCGAAAACGCAGGGCTTTCCGGGCTTCTTGCCGACGAAATGGGCCTTGGAAAGACCTTGCAGACCCTCGCGTGGATATCGCTTCCGAGATCCGATCCGCGGGCGCACGACGCACAGGGGCGTAACCTCCCTGCCCTCGTAGTCTGCCCGACGTCGCTCGTGAGGAACTGGGAGGCTGAGGCGCACAAGTTCACGGACGGCCTCTCGACGCTCGTCATCTCCGGCCCAGACCGCATAAAGGACTTCTCCCGCATTCCCGAGGCTGATCTCGTCATAACCTCATACGCGCTCCTGCAGCGCGACTTCGAGACGGCCTACCTCAACTGCGACTTCTCGGTTGTCGTCCTTGACGAGGCGCAGCACATAAAGAACCGCCAGACGAGGAACGCGAAATCTGTAAAAGGCCTCCACTCCGTGCAGCGTCTTGTGCTGACAGGAACGCCGGTCGAGAACTCCGTCTCGGACGTGTGGTCGATATTCGACTTCCTGATGCCGGACTACCTCGGCGAATACGAGGCGTTCAAGATGAACTTCGAGACACCCATCGCCGACGGCGACAACGCAGAGGCGGTGCTCGCGAGGCTCAAGCGGAAGATATCGCCCTTCATCATGCGCAGGCTCAAGAAGTCCGTCGCGAAGGACCTCCCCGACAAGATCGTGAAGGTGTCTTACTGCCCGATGTCCGACGACTCGCAGAGGGAATACACGAAGGCGCTCGGGAACGCGAGAACCGCCGCTGGAAACCTCATAAAGGAGAAAGGCTTCCAGAAGTCGCGGTTCGAGCTTCTCGCCGTGCTCATGAAGCTCCGCCAGATCGCGTCGCTCGCAAAGGTAGATACTTTCATGGAGCAGCTCCAGCAGGCCATCGACGGCGGCCACAGGATACTCGTCTTCTCGCAGTTCGTAAAGATGCTAACTGTCCTCAGGAAGCGCCTCCAGGCCGCCGGCATACAGTATTGCTACCTCGACGGCTCGACGAAAGACAGGCTCGGGCAGTGCGACAAGTTCAACCGCACGAGGGAGATACCGGTCTTCCTCATATCGCTCATGGCTGGCGGCACGGGGCTCAACCTCACCGGCGCCGACATGGTGATGCACTACGACCCGTGGTGGAACCCAGCCGTCGAAGACCAGGCCACCGACAGGGCTCACCGCATCGGCCAGAAGAAGAACGTCTACGTGATGAAGATGATCGCCTCAGGCTCCATCGAGGAGAAGGTTCTCGCCCTGCAGCGCCGCAAGCAGGCCATAATCAACGCGACCGTCGATACGACCGACGCGGCGATCATGGAGACGCTCACCGCCGAGGACCTCAACGAGCTGCTGTCGTAAGCCTCGTCGCCTCGTCCAGTATCTTCTTCGCCACGCGGCGCTTTGACATCAAGGGCACGCGCCTTGAAGTGCCGTCAGGAAACACAAACACCACCTTGTTGGTATCCGTTCCGAATCCAGCGCCCTTCTCGGTGACGTCGTTCGCGACGACCATGTCAAGATGCTTCTCGCGGCACTTGCGAACGGCCTCCGCGACGGCATCGCCAGTCTCCGCGGCGAAACCGACGAGAACGGGGAATTTTCCTCTCGCCTTCTTGCGGGCGAGCCCGACTGTCTTCAGTATGTCAGGGTTTCGCACAAGTCTCAGGACGCCGTCCATGCAGCCCTTCTTAAGTTTTTGAGCTGCGCACTTGTCAGGCCTAAAGTCCGCTACCGCCGCAGTAGAGACGAAAACGCAGGGGCCTCTACCGGCAACGGCATCTTTCACGGCCTTTAGCATCTCCCTTGCCGACACGACGTCAATTCTCTTTACGCCGACAGGCGTCTTGAGCGACACGGGCCCTGCTACGAGCACGACGTCGAAGCCCCTTCGCGCGGCCTCCGCCGCCACTGCAAAGCCCATCTTTCCGGTGCTCGGGTTGCTAAGGAACCTAACCGGATCTATGAACTCCCTCGTCGGGCCAGCCGTCACGACAACTTTCACTTTATTCCCCTCGCCTCCCTGATCGTCTTCCACGCGTCGTTTATCCGCCCCATCTTCTCCGTTGCCTTCCCGACCATCTCCTCGGGAAGTCCGCGCGAACGCAGGACATCGGGATGGTTGCGCTTTGCAAGCGTCCTGTATTTCGACTTAAGCTCCTCGTCGGAATCGGACGGGCTTGCGTCAAGAAGCGTGTATGCCTCTTTCAAGGCGTCTTGGCGTGGTCGCCCTGCGGCGCGGCCAAGCCGCTCCTCCGAGAAATACGCGAACCACTCGCCCCTTATTCCGAGCGCGGCTGGAAGGCGCCTTAGGATGTTGAGCTCGCCCGGCGACACCACGCCGTCGGCTCCGGCGATGTCCCAGAGAATCTCGTAAAAGAGCTCCCGCACCTCTACGGAATCCATGGCCGCCGCGAATTCGCGCGCGTATTCGAATATAGAGTGGGAGTCGTCCTTGGCGCGCCTGAAGACCTCTACGGCGTATTCGCGGGCCTCCCGCGAGAACCCAAGCCTGCCGAACGCCGCCTCCACCTCGGCTATCTCCTCGCGAGAGACATGGCCGTCCGCCTTGGCAAGTTTCGCCATCATCGCCGCGGCGGACGCGCAGAAGACCATGCCCCTCTGCATCGACGAGACCCGGTGGCGACCGCGTCCCGTCGGCGCTGCGGGCGAAATCTTGTTTTCAAGATGGTGGCCAAGCGCCGCTCCGAGTATGGCTCCGAGCGGGCCGCCGAACATGGACCCTATCCAGGCTCCGAACGCGATGCCGCGCCAGCCCATCAGCCCTCCTTGGCGGGCTCGGCCCTCTTCTTGAAGAGGAAGATCTTGCTCTCCTCGCCCTTCACGAGCCGGACGATGTTAGAGCGGTGCTTGTATATCACAAACGAGGCAATGGCCGAGATGAGAATGCACTGCGGAAGGTTGGCCGAGCCAGGCGAGCCGAGGACCGGGAACCAGACCGCGACAAGCATGAAGAGCGCCGCAGAGCAGCTGGCGAGCGATATGAAGTGGAAGCACGCAAAGACGACGCTAAAGAGCGCAAACGCGCAGCCGACCATGCAGGGGAGAAGCCCGAGAAGCATTCCAAACGCAGTCGCGACGCCCTTCCCGCCCTTGAACTTCATGTAGGGGGTGAGCATGTGCCCCACTACCGTCGCAACGCCCACCCAGAGGGCGACGCCAGGCGCATAGTGCCTAGCCGCAAGAGTCGGCAGAAGCCCCTTGAGGACGTCGCACGCGAATGCGAGAAGACCCCATTTCTTCCCTACCGTGCGGAAGACGTTAGTCGCCCCGATGTTGCGGGAGCCGACCGTGCGGACGTCGACTCCGCGCATCTTCCCGATGATAAAGCCAAACGGAATTCCACCGACGAGATATGCACCAAGTATCCAAAGCGCGTCATTCATTGTAAGGCCCTCCTGTCATTCGTGATCCTTGCCGATGTATTCGCACGGAACCTTCTTCGCAAAAAGTCCGCGCATAAACTGGATGCCGTAGCAAAAGTGCGATGCGACGACTCCCGCCGAGACGAGAATCCACATCGCAGGATTGCGAGATACGCTCGTGACGGCGACAAGCGCGGCATAGGCCGCCCCCGGAAGAAAAACCAGCGGGTGAGGGTGCGCACCGAAGGCGAGAAGCGCAGCTGCCGAAACGACGTATACGACGAAAAGAGAGGGGACAAAATAGCTGAACCTGAGAGAATTCGACGGAAAGCGCTTGCAGAAATACCCACGGTGGAAGCCG
>JBGUVV010000275.1:0-2239 GCA_045220525.1 Kiritimatiellia bacterium | reverse complement strand
AGCGCGACGGCAAACGCGCCGTTGAACGTGTCGCCGGCCGCAACGCAGTCGACCGCCTTAACCTTGCGGCACGGATAGAGCCTTCCGCTCGGCTCTCGCTCCGCTCGGCCTGCTTGCTTCCCCATGGGTCGCAAGCGCCCGCAAGGGGCGGTTATGTCGCCGCAATAGGCGCCCTTCGAGCCCATCGTGATGACGACGTGCCCGACGCCGCGCTTCTTGAGGACGCCAACCGCCTTTGCCGCGCTTGCGGCATCGACGACCTTCACGCCGGTCAGCAACTCCGCTTCCGTCTCATTAGGCGTGATCCAGTCGACAAGCGGATATAGCGACTTGGGAAGCTTCTGCGCAGGAGCCGGGTTGAGAATAACCGGAACGCCCGCGTCATGCGCAACCTTCGCCGCCCACTCGACCGTCTTGAGTGGCGTTTCGAGCTGCATGACGAGCGCCGCCGCACCTTCGATATCCTTCCTGAACGGCGTGACGTCCTTTGGCGAAAGCGTGCCGTTCGCGCCAAGTGCGACGGATATGACGTTCTGCCCCTTCGAATCGACGAGGATGAGCGCCGTTCCGGACGCTTCCTTCCTGTCGACGACAAGGCGCGGCAATATGCCGTCGCGCCTGAGCCGCGTCGCTGTCTCGCGCCCGAAGAGATCATCGCCGACTTTGGCGATTAAGATGCAAGCGCCCTTCTTCGCGGAGAGCCGCGCCACGGCGACCGCCTGGTTCGCACCCTTTCCGCCCGGGTTCATGAGGAAGCTCCCGCCGCACACTGTCTCGCCGGGCACGGGAATCTTCTTCCCCGCAATTACCATGTCGGTGTTGGTCGACCCAAGAACTACTATTTTTTTCATGATGCGGCAATTTTAGCATTATTCGCCATCCACTTCAATGCGCAAGCGCGATAAACCTGCTTTGGCAGGTTGATGAAGCAATTGCAAAATATGCTATAATGCCAGCATGGACAAGCCAGAAGCAAAGTACCTCTTGATAGCAGAAGCGCTCAAGCGCGACATCCTCGCCGGGAAGTACGAGTCGCAGGAACGGTTCCCAAGCGAAGAGTCTCTCGTGCGCCGATTCGGGGTGAGCCGTCCGACCATCGAACGCGCCCTCCGAGAGCTGAAGCGCGAAGGCCTTCTCGAATCTCGCTCCGGCTCGGGGTCGTATCTCACTTTCGCCGCGCGGAACGCGACAGGCGCAATCGGCGTCATAGCGCCCGACTACCGCAAGATAGACTTCTTCACGCGCCTGTGCGACGCCATCGCGGCGGTTGCCCATGCGAAGGGATACGACGTGCTCCTGGGCGACGGCTCAGAGCCCGAGGCCACGGCGGACAGGGGCAAGTGGGCCGTCTCGCTCGCAAAGGCATACGTGGAGCGTCGCATCGCCGGAGTACTTCTCGAACCGGTGGACCTTATACCAGACTCATACGATATGACAAAGAAGGTGCTGGGCATCCTCTCTGCGAAGAAGATTCCAGTGGTGCTGCTTGACCGCGACTACCTGCCCTTCCCGGCAAGAAGCAGCTACGACCTCGTGGGAATCGACAACTTGCAGGCCGGCTACCGCATTGCCAGCCACCTCATCAAGGGCGGCGCGAGAAATCTTCGCTTCGTCACGCACCCAAACTACGCCAACACGATACGCGGACGAATTCAGGGAGTAGCGCAGGCAGCGATTGACTCAGGCCTCAAGTGGACGAACAAATATGTCATCGAGAACGACCCTTCCGAACGGGCCTTCTTCGCAAAACTCATGCACGGCAAGAATCCGCCCGACGCCTTCGTCTGCCGTAACGACCCTACCGCAGCGCGACTCGTGCAAACGCTTTCGAGACTTGGGGTTTCAGTCCCGGAAGACGTTCGCGTCGCAGGATTCGACGATGGCGAGATCGCGCGTCTGATGAACCCTCCGCTTACCACCATACGACAACCGGTAAAGATGCTCGCCGGGATATCGGTCGCGTCGCTCATGCAACGCATCCGCACTCCAGGCCTCGCACCGCGCGCAATCCTTCTTGACGCCGACTTGGTCGTCCGCAGCACCTGACCGCGCCGTCAAGATTGTTCCGCACAGGATTCTCATTTTCCGTTATCCTACCTTTGTTCGCCGCGCTCGTTGTGGTCCGCATTTGCGCTATCTTGCCGAATCATGCGCTCTTCCGACAAAAATCACAATCATCGAAGGGGTTTCTCCCCGCAATTTCGTCGGGCAAGACTCCCGCACATCGGTCACCCTTTGC
>JBGUVV010000274.1:0-5224 GCA_045220525.1 Kiritimatiellia bacterium | reverse complement strand
GCCTTGACGCCGGCGACGGCATTGCACACCCCGTAGGTGCCCTTCGAAAGAGGCTCGAACTCGAAGCAGCCCATCGGGCCATTCCAGACAACCGTCTTCGCGTCCTTGACGGCCGCGGAGAAGAGCTCCACCGACTTCGGCCCGATGTCGAGACCCATCCACCCGTCGGGGATGTCGCCCTCAATGGTCTTGAGCTCGACGTCGGACGCATCCTTCGTCTCGGGGAACTTGTTCGCAATGACGTTGTCGACCGGCAGCAGGATCTTGATGCCCTTGGCGGCAGCCGCCTCGAGCATCTCGCCGCAGTAGGCCACCTGGTCGTCCTCGCAGAGAGACGAGCCGATCTTGATGCCCTGCGCCTTCTTGAACGTGTAGGCCATTCCACCGCCGATGATCAGCGTGTCGACCTTGTCGAGAAGCGCCTTGACGACGGCCAGCTTGTCGGAGACCTTCGCACCGCCGAGAATCGCCACGAACGGGCGAATCGGCTTTTCGACTGCATCGCCGAGGAACTGGATTTCCTTCTCGAGAAGGAAGCCCGAAACCGCCGGCTGGATGTAGTCCGCGATCACGGCCGTGGAGGCGTGGGCGCGGTGTGCCGTTCCGAAGGCGTCGTTGCAGTAGATATCGCCGTAGGAGGCGAGCTTCTTGGCCATCTCGGCACGAGCTGCCTTGAGCTCGGCCTTCTTGGCCTGGAACTCCTCCTCCGTGAGGTGGATGCCCTTCTTCTCGTCGTCCTTCTTCACCTTGCCGTCTTCGGCCTTGTAGAAGCGGGTGTTCTCGAGAAGTACGACCTCGCCCGGCTTGAGCGCGGCGACGACGTCGTCGGCAGCCATGCAGTCGGGGGCGAACTTCACCTCCTGGCCGAGCTTGGCGGAGAGGGCCTCCGCAACCGGCTTGAGGGAGAAGGCCTCTTCGAAGCCCTTGCCCTTCGGACGGCCGAGGTGGGACATGAGGACGAGCGAGCCGCCCTGCTCGAGGACGTACTTGATCGAGGGAAGCGCGGCGACGATTCGAGTGTCGTCCGTGATCTTCCCGGAGCCGTCCTTGGCCATGGGCACGTTGAAGTCAACGCGCATGACGACGCGCTTGCCCTTGAGATCGACATCGCGAAGAGTCTTCTTGTCCATTTCCGGCCTCCTTACTTGGCGATCTTGTTGAACTTGAGCTGCGCGCGCGACTTCTTGCGGTCGGCGGTGTTCTTCGAGATGATGCCCTTTTTCACGGCCTTGTCGAGGCCAGAGACGAAGTCGCGGAGTTTCTTCGCGGCGGCATCCTTGTCGTTGGCGTCAGCAGCCTTGAACAGCTTCTTGTGCGTATCGTGCAGCTTGGCCTTGCAGACCGAGTTGCGCTTGCGCGCCTTTTCGTTCTGACGGTCCCGCTTGCGGGCCGCACGTCCACCCTTGATATTTGCCATTTTTCTTTGTCCTTGGTTTTAGGGTAAAGTTGTCAGTTCAGCTCCATCCTGCCGCGGCGCGAACGGTTGCGTATGCGCGCACGCTGGGATTTCTTGCGGGCCTTCACGCAAGGCTTCTCGAAATAACGGTCGTCGCGGAGCTTCTTGAGGAGACCCTCCTTGTCGAGGACCTTCTTCATGCGCTTGAGACCGCGCTCGACCGACTCGCCCTTCTTGAGCTTGAGAATGATGGACATTACTTCACCTCCTTGGCCTTGTCTTCGCTGGCGACCTCCGCGACCTGCGGAGCGGTCGTCCACTGGAGTATGCACATCTCGGCGGCGTCGCCCTTGCGGGTTCCGAGCTTGATGATGCGCGTATAGCCGCCCTTGCGGTCCTTCATGGACGGGGCGATCTTGTCGAAGAGCTTCTGCACGGCCTTGGGGTCGAGCGTGCGGGAAGCCGCGAGACGCCGCGCCGCGAGATCGCCCTTCTTGGCGATCGTCACGATCTTGTCGGCGTCCTTCCTGGCCTCCTTCGCCTTCGGCAGCGTAGTCTTGATCGACTCCGCGAGGATCAGGTTGGTGACGAGGCCCTTCATGAGCATCTTGCGATGCGCTGTCGAGCGCCCGAATTTCTTCATTACTCTCTGGTGACGCATATCTGAACTTCCTTACTTCTTGGCATCGAGGAGATCCGGGTCGAACTTGTAGCCGAGCGAGAGGCCCAGCGAGACAAGCTTCGCCTTGATTTCTGTGAGCGACTTCTTGCCGAAGTTGCGGTACTTGAGCATGTCGGCCTCGGTCTTTGACGTGAGCTCGCCGACCGTGGAGATGTTGGCGTTGTTGAGGCAGTTCGCCGCGCGAACGCTGAGCTCGATTTCGTTGACCGACATGTTGAGGAGCTTCCTGAGCTTTTCACGCTCGTTGGCGTCCTTGGCAGCCGAGTCCTCGAATTCGATGGTCTGCTCGCCGGCGTAGTCGACGAAGACGTCGAGGTGGCGGCGGAGGACCGCGCCTGCGGTCTTGAGCGCCTCCTCTGGGTCGATGCGGCCGTCGGTCCAGACGTCGAGGACGAGCTTCTCGTAGTCGGTGCGCTGGCCTACGCGGGTGTTCTCAACGAGGAAGTTGACCCTCGTGACGGGCGAGAAGATCGAATCGATGGCGATTCTGCCGATTTCCTGGTCGGGACGCTTGTTCCCGTCGGCAAGGCAGAAGCCACGGCCCGTCTTGACCTCGCAGACCATTTCGAGGGAACCGTCGATGTCAAGCGTGCAGATCGGCTGCTTGGGGTTCAGGACCTCGACGTTGTTCTCCTTGGCGAAGTCGCCTGCGGTTACCGTGCACGGGCCCTTGGCCTTGAGAGACATCGTCAAGGCTTCGCGCGTGAAGGTCTTGACAAGCACGCGCTTGAGGTTGAGGATTATGTCCGTCACGTCCTCGGCGCAGCCCTTCACGGTGGAGAACTCGTGGCTCACGCCCTTGATCTTCACGGAAGTGATCGCCGCGCCCTCGATGGAGCTGAGAAGGACGCGCCTTAGCGAATTCCCGATCGTCCTCGCATAGCCGATTTCAAAAGGCTCCGCAGTGAAACGCGCATAGGTCGCGGTCTTGGTGGACTCGTCAATCTGGACGTTGTGCGGCATTTCAAACCGGCTCAAACGGATAGGCATTTTGACCTCCCTTGAAATGTTGGTGTTTTGTCAGGAATTAGCGCGAGTAGAGTTCGACGATGGCCTGCTCGTCCACGACCGGGGCGATCTGCTCGCGCGTCGGAACGGCGAGGATCTCGGCACGGAGAGTCGGCCTGTCGAAGCTCATCCACACAGGAAGCTGCGCACCCGTGGCGGCTTCGACGGAACGGTTGGCGAACTCGCGGGATTTCGCGGAGTCCTTGACCGTTATGACGTCGCCGACCTTGAGGATCATCGAGGGCACGGCCGCCTTGCGGTCGTTCACGAGCATGTGGCCGTGAAGGACGAACTGGCGGGCGCTGCGCCTGCTGGGCGCGATGCCGAGGCGATAGACGACGTTGTCGAGCCTCATCTCCAGCATCTGGAGAAGGTGCTCGCCCGTGACGCCCTCGCGGCGGTAGGCTTCTTCGAAGAACCTGCGGAACTGCAACTCGCCCATGCCGTACTGGCGGCGAAGAGCCTGCTTCTGGCGAAGCTGGGTGCCGTATTCCGACATCTTCTTCGCACGGCGGCCTACGTGCATTCCCGGCGCTCCCGCGCCCTGCTCTATCGGGCACTTCGCCATGTAGCAGCGGGCGCCCTTCAAAAACAGCTTCTGCCCCTCGCGGCGGCACTGACGGCAAACTGGACCTGTACAACGACCCATGATCAAACCCTCCTGCGCTTGCGTGCGCGGCAACCATTATGCGGAACCGGCGTGGTGTCGGTTATCTGAGTGACGCGGATGCCCGCGGCCTGTATCGCGCGAACCGCGCTCTCGCGGCCGGCGCCTGCGCCCTGCATCCTCACTTCGCACTCGTGCATGCCCTTGGCGACGGCAACGCGCGCGGCATCCTGCGCGACCATCGTCGCGGCGAACGCCGTCGATTTGCGCGAGCCCTTGAAGCCGGCCTTTCCGGCCGAGCTCCAGCTGATCACACCGCCGCGCGCGTCGGCGATGGAAACCTGGGTGTTGTTGAACGTGGAGCGTATGAAGGCTATGCCGGCGGGAATGGACTTCCCGGACTTCTTCGCCTTCGCCTCCGGCTGCTCGCCCTGGGCCGCGTCCGCGACGGGAGCCTCCGGGGCGATCTCATTCTTTACTTCTTCTGCCATTGCTGAAAACCTCCGTTAGCGGCCGGCTGCCTTTGGCAGCGCGATGGAGACGCGCTTGCCGCCCTTGCGTGTGCGGGCGTTCGTCTTGGTGCGCTGACCGCGCACGGGAAGGCCCTTCTTGTGGCGCAGCCCGCGGTACGAACCGATCTGGATCAGGCGGCGGATGTTCTGGGAGACCTCGCGGCGGAGGTCGCCTTCCACACGGTAGTGATCCTGTATGTAGGTCGTGATCGCATGGATCTCGTCTTGAGTTACGTCGTCGGCCTTTTTCATAGGATCGACGTTAATGGCCGCGAGCACGTCATCTGCGCGCTTGGGCCCGATACCATGGATATACCGGAGCGCATAGCGTATATGCTTCTTTCCGGGAATATCCACACCCATCAGTCTCGGCATGTCTTTATACCTTCTTTCTTAGCCCTGGCACTGTTTGTGCCTGGGGTTGGTGCAGATCACGCGCACTACACCCTTCCGGCGTATAATGCGGCAGTTCTCGCAAATGCGACGAACGGAACTACGTACTTTCATCGGTTTTTTACTCTCTTGAGTGGTCGAATGTTTGTGTAGTATATCAAAAACGCCCCTCTTTGACAAGAGGGTATTTTTAAAGAAATTTCCGCCTGTGGAAATCGGCCACGTCGTTGACGAGAGCGTTGACCGTCCCCGTCTCGGCCGAATCCCACGCCGACCACGAATTCATGAAGAGCCCTGCCGGGATCATGGGAAGCCATATAAAGTAGCGGACTTCCTCCGCCCTGGCGGCAGAGTAGATGAGCTTCCCTTTAAGCGCAAGTTCGGCGATTCCGTCGAAAGTCGATATCTCGACGTTGGGGATGGCCGTGAAAGTGCACCCCGAAAGGAGGCCAAGGACGGAAGAGGGGTCTTCCGCGACAAACCCCTGCCTGAACCTGAACGTCAGGTGATAGGAATCCTCAAGCCCCTTCTCTCCGTAGGAAATCTCGGAAAAGAGCCCCGTCTCCTTCAATGCCGCCTCTATCTTCGCCCTAAGGCCGGGAAGGTCCGGAGACGCGACGACTTCT
>JBGUVV010000273.1:0-9728 GCA_045220525.1 Kiritimatiellia bacterium | reverse complement strand
TCCGCGCCTCTGCGCCTCTGCGCGAGATAAAAAACCGGCCCGGCAGACGCGCCAAGAGAATCCTGTCCCTTGATTTGGAATCTTTGGTGGCATGCGAGTGTGTTTGACAAGGCTAATTTGATTTTGGTAAAATTCGACCCTATAGAAGGAGTTTGTCTATGGACCTCAATAATCTTAGCGTTGCGTTAGGCGTCATGGCGCTTGCGGCGGCTACGAATGCGGCAGAAGGGCTGCCTGCGACCAACGCAGTCTCCGACCTCGGGACGGTCACGGTCGAGGCGGATGCGCTTTCAAGATACCGCCCATCTGCCGTTTCCGGCGGCACATTCACGGACGAGCCGCCGGAGCGCCTGCCAGTGACGGTCGATTCGCTGACAGAGGACTTCATACGCGAAAAGAACCCTACGGACATGAACGACCTCTTGAGGTGGGTGCCGGGAATCGAGACGGGCGGAACGTCGCTCCTCGTTAGGCAGCCTGGCCTTTTTTCGATACGCGGGATGGGCGGCACCGAGCCCTCGTTCGACGGCGTAATCCCCGTCGGCCGAGGCGCGGGGCTGTTCATGGACCCGTTCATGATGGAGCGCGTGGAAGTCGTGAAGGGCCCGTTGGCCGCGCTCTCAGGCGGGGCGGGGGCCCAGCAGAACAACAACGGCGCGGGCGGCTCGATCAACATGTAACTAAAGGGGGCGCATTTGCGCGGCAGCGAGGTGAACTTCCAGGAAAATACCTCCGTCGGGCGCAATACCTGGCGGCAGAGGGGCATGATCGACGCAAACGAGGTCGTCGTGGAAGACAAGTTCGCGTTGCGCCTTCCCGCTTCCTTCGACATCTATTCGCCAACCTACATCTCCTCCGGTTCGCAGGAGGGGGCGCGCCCGCGCGAGCAATACACGATCGCCCCGTCGTTTCTCGCAAAGCCCTGCGACGACGTGACCTTCGGCGTAAAGTCGATATTCATCTCGTCGGACTCGCCGAGCTACATAGGAGTGCCGGTCTGGCGCGGTTCGCCGGCGGCGGGATATGGCTGGTACGAGTCGTCCGCTCGCAAGGGCGACAGGTCGACCTACAGTGGATTCATGGTGAACCCGTGGATCGACTGGCAGGTGACGGACGAGTGGCTTTTGAAGTTCGGCGGCTCGGTCATGTATTCCCACATGGAGCAGACGACTCGTGAGCCGTATACGAGCTATTCCGTCGATGCGAACGGCAACCCGACTGGGAGCTTTCTCGCCTATTGCAACACCGGTATGTGGCCTGGAGGCGAGAAATACATGACGTCGAGTTTCTCCGATAGCCGGATGTTCCTCCATAGCTACAATGCATACGCGCGCTCGGTCTATGCGCTCGAGGAACTGCCGTATGGCTTTAGGAACACGTTTGTCGTCCAGCCGGACTTCTGCTACCGTTCCGCAAACGGATTCGGCGGCCCGGTATCCCGCTATGGCGCGACGGTTCAGGATTCGATTGGCTGGGGGTGGCTTACTCTTCTCGCCGGAATCCGCTACGACTATTTCGTCGAGAACGACAACGTGCAGACGACGAGAACCAAGAGCGGGGCCCTGGTGGCGACGCACTACGAAGAGGCGCGAGCGTTTGCGTTTTCGCCGCGCGGGGGGCTGACGGTGCAGCCGATGGACTGGCTTGTCTTCTTTGGCAACCTCTCTCAAACCCGGACCCCCACCCTCGGTTACAGGGGCTCGGACGGGTCGCGTCCTACGGATCCGTGGACTGCGACGCAGTGGGAGGGCGGCATTAGGGTGCGCCCGGTCGAGAAACTCTGGCTTTCCGCCTCGTATTTCAACATTGAGCAGGAGAACACCCCGGTCGCAGAGACGGTGGGGACGGGCACATACTACTATTTTGACGGCCATAACAGGTCGAAGGGGGTGGAGATATCCCTTTCTGGCGACGTTACCGAGAACTGGACCGTCATGGGCATGTACGCCTACACGCTCTACGAGGACTGCACCAAGACCGGCACGGCCGGCGAGTTCGAGCGCTTCCCGCGCCATGCCGCGACGTTCAACACCTCGTATCGCCTGCACGGATTCGACCTCGTCGACAACGTCGTCGTCGGGATGGGCTACAGATTCCGCTCGAAGAGCTACACAACGATGCGCGGCGCCTACGTCAACGAGAACCTTCGCTTTGACCCGAGCCACGTCTTCGACGTTAACGCCTCGGTGCCTCTTTCCAAGTTTGGCTGGCGCGACGACTGGTTCCTGACATTGGGGGTCCGCAACCTCTTCGGCGAGAAGTATTTCGACACCTCGCGCCACTATTACGAATGTTTTGTGGGCGATCCTCGCACGTTCGAGATTGGGCTTAGGGGAAAGTTCTGACAGGCGACGCTTTTGGCTAAGCACAGATTTTTTTTGCATCAAGTTCCTTTTTAGCGTTTTTTTTGGTATAATTCATCAAGAGAATTTGAATAAGGGACATATCATGAAAAGTAAAGCCATTTTTCTACTGGTGGCGTTGCTTGCGTATGGGTTCATTGCGCAGGCATCGCCGGTTTCGAAACGTGAGGCAAGGCTTGCTGCACAGGCTTTTGCACGCAGTGGCGAACGCTTTGGCGTGCGCTTTGGCAAGACCGTGGAGAAGACCCGGTTTTTCGCGCTTACGAACGGCGCCTCCTTCATCTCCGTGAAGATGGGCGGGGGGACGATATTCCTCTCTGGCGACAGCGAGGACGAGCCTGTAGTGGCGATGGCGCCAGTTGACGTGTCGGAACCGGAGGCCGGCTCCCCGTTGCGCGCTCTCCTCGAAAAGGACATGGCCGTCAGGATGCGATTCCGGGCGAGTCGCACGGCATCGACGCCGCCATACGCGGCGCTTGCGGCCAAACGCAGGTGGCAGCGCCTTTTACGCGATGGAGAGGCGATTGACGCGGCCGACGGCGACAGTGTGCCGTCCAGCAAGGCGGTGCCGACAGATCTGCGCGTCAATGCGCTTGTCAAGTCCAAGTGGAGCCAGTCCGGCAGCGGCGAGAACTACTACACCCCGAAGAACTACGTCTGCGGCTGCGTTGCCACGGCGATGGCTCAGATTATGCGCTACTGGTCCTTCCCCGTCGCAGAGGTCCCAAAATTCTCAAACGCAGGTTGCATGGTGGATGGCAGCATAGCGCCGCAGACCGCGAAGGGTGGCGTATATGACTGGGATAACATGCCGCTTGAGCCGGATGCGGTGTATGAGAGCATAGGCAAGCTTACATATGACTGCGGCGTGTCGGTTGCGATGGACTGGGGGGCGGCTGGCAGTGGCGCCATGACAAGCGACGTCGGAGACGCCCTCAAGAACTATTTCGGGTATGCCAATGCGAAAGTCTGCCAGAGCTCCGATCTTTCGACCGATGAGTCTATGCGCGAGAAATACCTGTATGCCTCCATTGACGCAGGCTTGCCGGTGCAACTCGGGATAAACTCGAACGGACAGAACGGCCACTCCGTCGTCGGCGACGGCTACGGCTACATCGACGGCGTCTCGTATGTGCACCTCAACATGGGCTGGGCCGGGCAGGGCGATGTCTGGTACCACCTGCCGGACATTACGTACGTGGCGACGATGGGCGGATTCGAATACGAGGCCGACACCGTCCATACGTGCGTCTATAACATTTCCCCTCTCAACACCGGCGTGGTGCTCTCGGGCCGCACGTTGGACGACGAAGGGGTGCCTGTGCCAAACGCCACGATAAAGGTCTTCAAGTCGGGGACCGACGAGCTTGTGACCACGGTAACGGGCAACGCCAACGGCGTATATGGCGTCATGCTCCCGCCAGAAGCGGAATACGAGCTTGTCGCCAGCGCAGACGGCCTTGAAGGCGAGGCGGTCTTCCATCTATTGAGCGAAAACTCGTGGGGGAACGACTTTGAGCTCGGGACGCCGTCGGTGCGCGTCATCACGCCGGACATGTCGGTTACGAACGAGTATGCGTCCCTGAGCAAGGCGTTGAAGGAGTCGGCGGAGATGGCGGGCGCGAGGTTGGAGATCTTCGCCCCTGCGGCTCTCCGCAGAAACGTCGTAGTCACCAACGACTGCACCATATGCTCCGCTTCCGACATGGCGGGGCCGGCCGCCGTGACGCGCGGCGTCGGCGAGTCCCCCGCCTCGATAACCGTCGACGGCGCTACCGTGGTGTTCTCCAACGTCCTCTTTTCGTCTGCTTCGACTACGCCGGTCTTTGCCGTAAACGGCGGCGTGGCGGCCTTTGCCGGAGTCACTGCGGTCAGCGAACTGTTGTCGGTTGAAACTTCGGACGGCGGCATGTTCGCCATCGCCGGAGAGATGGACGGCGGCGTGCAAGTCTTTGCGGAGGGCGCCATGACGAACGGAGCCGTGTTCGGCGTTGCCCTGTGCGACTCGGCCACGGCTGCGGCCAATGCCGCAAAGGTCATCAACCCAGGGAATCCCTCGCTCGGCGGCCAGGCGTTTTTCGATTCCGTGAGCGGAAAGTGGCTTTTGAGGTGGGATAACACGGTTTCGGTCGACCCGTCTGCGGCCGTAGCGTGGTATGTGGATGGCGGTGGCAACACCAATTACTTCCGCAGTGCCGACGAGGCAATGGACTCTGGTGCGACGGAAGTAGTCATCCAGAGGTCGACGACGCTTACGAAGGCGTTCCAGCCCGCAAACTCGGTCTTGATAAGGTCAGTCAACGGCGCAGTGCTAAGGGCCGGCCCCAAGGCCCAGATATCTGTTGGGCCCGGCGTGACCGCGACGTTCAGCGATATCGTGATCTGCGATTTCGACGGCCACGATTCGTTGCTCGTCGTGGACGGCGGAACGGTCCAGTTGGGCTCCGGCGCAGTTTTCAAGAATATCGTCGCGTGCAATTCCGTTAGAGTCGGCGACGCTGGCCTCCCCTATGGGCCAATCGTCGTAAAGTCGGGTTCCCTTGTCATGCTTTCCGGCGCCGTCATAACGGGCTGCCGCGCGGAGTCTGACTATTCCAACGAGTCCGGCGGCTACGGTGGCGGCGTGTATGTGTGCAAGGGATCCGTGTTCAACATGCAGGGCGGTGCGATATCCAACTGCTATGCAGAAATCAGGGGGGGCGGCGTGTATGCTGAATCCGATTCGACTGTAAGGCTTTCCGGAGATGCGACGATATGTGAAAACTTCGCGAACATCGCGAAGGACGGATCTTTCCCCGCGGACGACCTTCGCCGACGGCCCGAAACCGATGTGCTTGTCGACGGCGTGCTTACCGGCAGTATTGGCATCGCCGGCCCGAACAACGGCGACGGCGTGCAGTTTGCGAAGGCCGGCTTGGCTTCGCCAGCCCAAATGGCGGCATCCCTCGCGGCGTTTTACTGCACGGCGCCTCTTGAGGAATCTGGAACCTATAGGCGAGCGGTGGTTTCCGACGACGGAACCATTACATGGAAGATCGAGGAAGTCAGCACAGATCCCGTCAGCGTAGAGCCCCTTTACGATGACGGTGGCTACATCACCAATGCGGTCGCCCGCTCGGTTTCTCCAGACGGCACAGCAACGAACTACTGGGTGACGCTCTCCGAGGCGTTTCGCTCCCTTTCGGGCGACGCCGCGATCGAACTTCTTGGATATGCCGAGTTGGACGCCGACATAAAAGTCGACTATAACGTGACGTTGCGCACAGCCGCAGATTGCTACTTTGATCCTGATCCCTGGAGTCTGCTTAATCTTTGCAACGCGTTTTATCCTTACAACGCGCTTGTCTACAGAACCGGCCAGTACGGCGTTGCCATAGGCAAGGATGCGTCGCTTACGGTAGATGGCGTGTCTTTCACCGGCTACTTCGACGGAGACTGCCGCCTGTTCGACGTCAATGGAGGGAAACTCCGCCTTGACGGGGCGTATGTGGGCGATGTTTACGGCTTTGAGGATCGCGCGGCGGCGGCGGTTGTCGCGTATAACGGCGCGACGGTCGAGCTTGACGGCGGAACGCTGATAGAGTATTGCTTCAACTATTTCGTCAGCGCGGACAGCAGCAATGACGGTGCGGCTGGCGGCGTCGTTGCCGAGGGCAGCGGAACTTCCCTCAAGCTCCTCGACTGTTCGATAAGCCGTTGCTACGCCAGCAAGACGGGCGGCGTCTTCATCGGCAACAAGGCGGAAGTGCATGTCTCCGGCGATGTCAGAATCGAGGACAACGAATGCGACGACGTCAACAGCGGCGGCTCAATGGTTGTCGCGGAGGGGGCAAAGCTCTACCTTGACGGCGAGCTTACCGGGCGCGTCGGATGCATGGAAGGCGTAGGCGGAGATACGAACGTGTTTGGCGTTGTCGCGAGTTCTGCGCCAGGCGTTGCCGAGTCCGCGACGAATTTCGTCCACGACGTCACGCACGCCCGCGGATCGGTTTCCGGGTCTGATCTTGTGTGGAACATCGAAGGGCGCGCATCTGTCGCCATTCCGGTCTTCCCGGCCCAGGATTTCACTTACGACGGGACGACGCACGTTTTTGCGGATGATGGCGAAGGATACACGGTCGAGAACGTCACTGGCGTATATGCCGGATCCTATGTCGCATATGCGAGGCTTGCCGACGGGTGCATCTGGGAAGACGGGACTTCCGGCGTAAAGACGTATGACTGGTCGATAGCCAAGGCGCCGCTTTTTGTAAAAGCGAACGATGCGGAGAAGACCGTAAAAGAGGACGATCCGCCCCTGACGTATAGCGTGACTGGGGTTGTTGCCTGGGATTCTCCGAAATCTGTCATAGATGTCGTTCTTGTCGTTCTTGGCAGAATGTCCGGAGAGGAGGAGAAGGAGGGTACGTATGATATCGTGCTCAAGTCCGCAAAGGTGCTGGATCCCAACTACTCGTTTAACTCCGAGACCTCGTTTACGCCAGGCGTCTTCACTATCAAGCCGGCAGACGGCGACGTCTTGCCGGAACTCGCCCCGGGATCGTCGCTTGCCGCCATCACGAATGCGCTGGAGAGCTCCGGAGTGACCGATCCCAAGGTGATGGAGGCGGTCGAGGCCTATTTCGCCGCGGATCCCGATGGCGCGGTGGCGTTGTATAATTCATTCAGAACCTGGGCAAAGGGCACGTCGTCTGGCGCTTCGGCCGTTTGCAGCAGCGAAAAGGCCTGGGTCTCCTACGAATTCGGGGCAGATTCGCTCTTTGAGAACGACCCGACTGTCGTCGTGACGTCGATGTCTATTCAGGATCCTTCCACCGCATCGATGAGGGTTACGCTTGTCGTGAAGGACGGGGACGCGGAGAAGACCGTAGATCCGAAGTCTGTCGCCGCGCTCTTCAAGATGTCGACGGACCTCGTCAACTGGTCGGACGATCTCACTGCCACGGCCAACCCCGACGGCTCCTACACGGTAAGCCCGAACGACCCAACGCTCACGAGCGCGTTTATAACGCTCAAATACTGAAAATAACTTTCAACGGATATAAAAATGGGATTGCTAAACTGGTTGAAGCGCACAAAGACCAAGCGCGAGATAATCGTAAACGTAGAGAAGCTTGAAACGAGGGTCGCCGTGATCGAGAACGGGCGGCTTGAGGAGTTCATGGTGGAGCATCCAGAGGAGGAGCGGCTCGTTGGCTCCATCTTCAAGGGGCGGGTGCAGAACCTTGAAAACGACCTCCAGGCCGCGTTCGTCGATATCGGCCTCAAGAAAAACGCCTTCCTGCACTATTGGGACATGGTGAGCGACGCCGACGCCCTCCTTGACGACGACGAGGAGCGTTCGCGCCAGGAGAAGCGCGGCGGAAAGAAGTCGAACCGCCTCTCCGACGCCGAGATCGCCAAGCGCTTCCCGCCGGGATCCGAGATAATCGTGCAGGTGACGAAGGGGCCCATTTCCACGAAGGGCCCGCGCGTCACGGCAAACCTCTCCCTGCCGGGGCGCTACCTTGTGATGATGCCCGGCGAAAAGATACGCGGCGTATCCAAGAAGATCTCAGACGGAGCCGAGCGCAAGCGCCTCAAGGCCATTCTCGACAAGCTTCCCCTGCCTGACAACGTGGGGCTTGTGGTGAGGACCGTCGGGGCGGGGGCGTCGTCGCGCGCGTTCGCGAGGGACTTGAGGAGCCTTCTGGCCGCATGGAGCGAGATGCAGGGCAACATCAAGAACCTCCGCACCCCCTGCTGCGTGTTCCAAGAGCCGGATCTCTGCGAACGCGTCGTGAGGGACTGGCTCACCGAAGACGTAGACGCCATAGTCATAGACGACGAGCGCAGCTACGGCGCCATGCGCGACCTTGCAGGCCAGATATCCCGCAGGGCCAAGGTCAAGATCCGCCGCTACGACGGCCAGGTCGGGATATTCGAGCACTACGGAATCGAAAGGCAGCTTGAAAGCGCATTTGCGCGGAAGGTGATGCTCAAGTCGGGCGGGTACCTCGTCATCGACGAGACCGAGGCCCTGATAGCCGTCGATGTCAACACGGGCCACTACAAGGGGAAGGGTTCGCAGGAGGACGCGATACTCGAGGTGAACCTCGAGGCCGTCGAGGAGGTCGCGCGCCAGCTCAGGCTAAGGAACATCGGCGGGCTCGTCATCCTCGACCTCATCGACATGAAATCCCGCAAGCACCAGCGCGAGGTCGTGAGAAAGCTCAAGGAGGCCCTTAGGCGCGACAGGGCCAGGACCAACGTACTGGAGATATCGGAGCTTGGGCTCCTCGAGATGTCCCGCCAGCGGCAGGACTCGTCGATCCTCTCCCAGCATACGTCGCGCTGCCCATATTGCCACGGCCGCGGCGTAGTGAAGTCGCCCATGGCCGTTTCCGTGGAGATCCAGCGGGTTCTCACGTCGTTGCTCAAGAAGGCCGAGACTGAAAAGCATCCGTTCGAGCCCAAGATAGTCATCGCGCCGCAGGTCATGCAGCGTCTGCGCACGGAAGACAGCGCCATCCTCGCCCAGCTCCAGAAGGATTTCGACACGCGGCTCACATTCGTGTCGGAGCTGCACCGCCATCCTGAGGCATTTTCCATCCTCGATGCTTCAAACTCACAGGTGCTTTACTCCAGAACATGAACGCCAAAACCAACATCTTTGCGCTTGCGGCGGCTATCGCAATCGCATCTGCCGCCCAGGACAGGCGGGACGGCATCACGTTTACCGCAGACAGCGTGGCCGTTGACGGCATCACGAAGGCCGCCGTCGCCTCGGGCCATGTCCACGCCGTGTCGGGCGTGATTTCGTTCACAAGCGAATACATGGAGCGCGATGTAAACGGCGTAGTGCGCTTCAGGGACCCGACTTGCGCGACGACCTGCACCAACGAAGTCGGACATACCCACTGGAACGTGTCAGGAGACGTCGAATTCCAGGCGAACGACCACGTAGTGCTGCGGAACGCGGTGCTTAGGTTCTACGAGTTCCCGGTATTCTGGCTTCCCTATCTCTACTACCCGCTCGACACGAAGTGCGGCTTCAGCTGGATGCCGGGCTATACCGGGCGATGGGGCGCATACCTTCTCACCAAGTACCGCTACGACATCTTGGGCGATCCGGCGCATGGGGAGAACACCTGGTGGCTTCGCGGCGACACCCGCTTTGACATGCGCTACAAGAACGGGCTTGCGCTGGGAGAGGACTTGTGGTGGAATCTCGGTGACTTCGGCAGCGGCTCTTTCAACGCCTACTATGCATGGGACCAGGACGCGCTGAGAAGATACGGCCGTGGCGGGGACCATGGCAGCTTTGGCAGCGACGTAAAGCGCGAGCGCTATATCTTTTCCGTTGCGCACAAGTGGTTTGCGACG
>JBGUVV010000272.1:0-9211 GCA_045220525.1 Kiritimatiellia bacterium | reverse complement strand
CGTGAAGACGCCGACCTGGGTTTCGCCGGGTGCGCTGCTCGAGACGCGCGACTGCGACTTTCAGGCGGATTCCCACGCACCGCTTGTCGCGGCGGAGGATCATCCGTTCGTCGCGCCGTTCTCGCTCGCCGACGCGGCGGTCGTCGAGGACTTCGGCGCGGTCGGCGACGGCATTGTGGACGATACGGCGGCAATCGCGAAAGCTTGCACGGCGGGAAAACGCTCCGTCGTCTTTTCGCGTCCCGTCTATCGCATCGATGGATCAATCGACGTTCCTGCGGAAGTGGAAATCGTCGATGCCATGAACGCGACTGTCGTCCGCTGTTCGGCGAAGAACCCAAGCGCCGTGTTCCGCGTGACCGGCAGTTCCTCCCGTCCGGTCGTATTCCGCAACTTCTACTTCGTCGGCGGAATTCTCGTCGATCACGTGTCGGACCGCGTCGTCGCCGTCGAAGACGTCTTTGTGGAGTTCCCGCAGGGGTACAAGTGCATGAGCCAGCCGAACTTCTACATCCCCGTGCCGGCGAAATGCCAGGACCTCGTCTGGTACGCCTACCGCAACGCGACGCCTGAGACGCGCAAGAGGGTGTTTGCGTTCAACTCGATCCAGTTCTGTCCGTCTGGCTCGCTTTCGGCTGACGGTGGCGGCATCAAGTCGCAGGACGGCAAGCCGATGAAGCAGCGCAGCCGTGACCCGCGCGGCGAGGCGCTGGAGAACGTAGACCTGCAGGGCCGACTTCTCGATGCGGAGTGGTGCCGCGATTCGATGCTCACGATGCGCAACTGCCGCGCCTGGATATTCGGCGCGAAATGCGAGAACTCGCCGACGCTCTTTGGGCTTGAGAACACGACGCTTGATGCGGCTGGGTGCAGCCTCCTCCACTGGGAGAAGAAATGGCGTGACAGAGCTATTGTCGAATCGAGGGATTCCACAGTCTCCGCCGGGCTCTATCTCTTCCAGGCGCAGGCGGCGCAGCCGATCCTGCTGCGCGAGACGACGGAGGATGGAAGTGCCAGAGAGACGCCGACGCCCGCGCCGCCGAAGGGGGCGATGCCCTACGGCGGCTTTGCCGTAAGCGTCGAGAGCCTGGGGAGTGGAAAATGACTTGTCGTAAATGAAAATGAAAGGTTGCAAGCAATGAAAAATGCAGTGATGTTCGCGTGTTCCGCCATTGCCGTTTCGGCGTTTGCGGGGTCCGTTTACGAAAACGACTTCTCGACACGCACGAGCGCGGGCGCGGTTCCGTCCGGCGAGTGGCGGGAAGTTTCATACGAACCGGGACCTCTCGTGAACGCGAACTACACGGAGAGTGAAATATTCCGGGATGGCGGTCTCCAGGACAACTGGGGCAAGGGGAGGAACGGCTGCAATGCAAATGCGTCCGTGGTGGACGATGATGGCAATCCGATGGCGCTCGCCTTCTACAAAAGTGCCTCCGATACGCAGCACGTGATTTTGAAGCAGCGTCTCGGCAATGTCTTCACATCCGGCGTCGTCACGGCGCAGTGCGACATCAAGCCGCCTTCGTCGTGGGGAAGCTACAATCCAAAAACCGTCCGCCTCTATCTCGGCGACGAGGATTTCTTCTCGCCCGAGACAGACAGCGATACGTATCTGTGGCACGTCGCCGCAGGTGCCGGCATCACCTACCACGACGGTTCAAGCACCTACAGGTTCTGGCAGTACGGCGCCACTCTCGACAATCAGCCCGTCTCGTCGCAGGGAGGTTCTGGCTGGTTCCGCGTTGTCATTTCGGCGAACCTCGGCACAAAGACGTTTGACGTGTCGGTGTATGAACTCGGCGGGGAGCATCCGACGTTGGACACGCCGACGCCGGCGACGGCCGACTATACGGCGAGCGGTTGCAGTTTCTACAGCGTGACGAAGGGCGTTGGCCTTTCGTCAATCTCAGCCATCGGCATCGGCGGCTACGGAGTCGCCGGCACGACGAACACGGCCGACCGCGCGAGAACCGCGCAGTTCGACAACCTTCGCGTCTGGCACAACGGCGTCGAGTTTTATGGAAACGACTTTGCGACACGGCGCTCGCGCCGCCTCGACACTGGGGCTACGGTGGCGCAATATGCGGCGACAGCGCTTGCCACCAACACGTTCGCATACGCATTGAACACCACGCTGTCCATGCCGCTGGTCTACAACGCGGCCCAGCAGCCTGTTGGCATCGATGGCTGGCGGCGGCGAAACAACGGCGAGAACAGTCTGATCGACCTGAAGGTCGTGGCGTACACCAACAACAACGCGGCAATTCTCGATTACGAGGGTAATCAATGGAGGTACGGCATCATGGCACAACCGCTGGGACGGGTATTTTCCGACGGCAAGGTCAGGTGCTGCGTGGATTTCAGAATGGCGGACTTGACAACAGACGGCACCACACACGGCCAAATCCAACTATTCATGGGAAACGACTCGCTGTATTCGGCACAGAACAACGAGTATTTGAATGGCATATTTGCGCGTTCGGGAATCAGCGGCGAAAAGGATCGAACAGATGCACAGGGAAGGGATATGCGAAAACCATTATGGCAGACTTCTGACGGAGGCACTGGCGCAAACCGTACGTGGGTGAAAGCGGCAGGCACTTCGGTTGCGGCAAAGTGGGTCAGAATCGAAATCACCGCCGATCTCGACTCGAACACGTATGACTACTCCCTCTACTACGTGTGTCCAGGTTCACAAAGCCCGGCCTACGGCGCGGCGTCCGGCGAATGCCTGTTCTCGACGAGCGGCATCTGGCGTGCCAATGCCGTGGACGAGATATCGTGCCTTGCGCTCAGCTGCTACTACGGGCGTGTCTTTTTCGACAACCTGCAGGTCTGGCATTCGCCGTCTGGCTCAGCGGCGGAAACGCTCGTCTATTCCAATACGTTCTCCGAGCGAAAGGTCTATCTGCAGGGCTGCCGTGAGGACAGGCTCGTCGGCACGATCAAGAAGAATCCCGAGGGAATGGACGGCTGGACGCGGCTTGGCCGTGCGAGTAAGGACGTCCTACTCGTGGACGACGGGTCAAGCGCCGCAATCGCCTTTGCGGACAACAATACGGAAAACGCATCATGGGCGGTGCATGATCTTGGAGAGTCGTTCGACCGCGGGAAGGTGACGGCGACATTTGACATCCTCGCCCCAAGCGCATGGGCGAATGATGCGGGCCATGCTGCCGTCTGGCTGGGCGGCGGACAGTTCCGCGAGGGCAACCTGAGCGGCGGGCAGTATGGCTTTGAGAAATGGGCGGTCTGTGGAGCCGGCATCTCCAACTCGGTGTTCGCGGCGTGGTCCGGCGATGGTGCGGGCGGCGGAGCGTGGGCCACGTCGGGCGCGGCGACGGCTGGACACTGGTACAGGTTCGTCATGAAGGCGTCTCTGGAGCGCGGCACGAGCGATGTGTCGGTCTATGACATGGGGACGGAGCAGCCGGCTCTTTCGGCGGCGCTTCCGACGGTTGCAGTCGCAACGTTTGCGGCTGTGCCGCACAGGCGTTCGCTGTCGCAGGCCAGCAGCGTGTCGTGCATCGGCGTGGAGGCCTTCGGCGTCTCTAACGGCAGCATCCTGAAAGGCGACGCGAGGCTCATGGTTGGCAATCTGCGCATCGAGCACAAGCCGTCCGGCTTTGCCTTGATCTTCAGATAGCGAAAGGATGGCGAAGTATGTTGGCCAGGGGCTTTTTCATCTCATGTGCAGCAGTGGCGCTTGCCGCCGCGTCATTTGCGGGCACCGGAGCGGACTATCGGCTGTACAACGTGGTGCCGATGTGCCTTGGGCACGAAGCCGAGCAGGCGGCGCGCAGCATTGAGATGTTAGAGCGTACGGGAGAAGGCACCGCGCTCTATTCCCTGACGCTTCACCCTGAAGGGTGCCCGGCCACGGACAAGGTTGATAGATACGTTGCGAGCTACCGCGCGTTCGCTGCGGCCCTGAAGGGGACGAATGTGAAGCCGGGGATATTGGTGCAGTCGATTCTTGGGCATTGGCCACGCACGGACAAGGACATCGAGCCGTGGGAGCGCACGATCGACCAGAACGGGCGGGCCGTTCGCTTCTGTCCGCTGGATCCTGGCTTTGGCACCTATATCGACTATGTGTTCACGGCACTTGCGCGCGAACATCCGTCGTTCATACTGACTGACGACGACGTACGCGCCTACTCCCACGGTTGCGAGTGCTTCTGCGCAACGCACGTGAAGCTGTTCAATGCCCGCCGCGGTACGAACTACGATTCCAACGCGCTGCGCGCCGCCGTCGCGAAGTCGAAGCCCGGCGAGCTGGACTACGACACGTTCTTCCGCCTCCAGCGCGAGATGATGGAAGACGCCGTCGTTGGGCGCATACGCCGCGCAATCGACGCCGTGGACCCGTCCATCCAGGCGGGGGTCTGCATCGCCGGGGAGGAGCACCGCCTATGCGCACCGCTTGCGCAGCGCATTGCGGCGCGGGGACAGACCCCCGTGATGCGCTGTTCGACGGGACTGTATGCCGAGCGCATGACGGCTGCGGGCTTCCCGCGCGCCTACATGCGCATGCTTGGCTTCGAGGCGGCCTACCGCGGCAGCGGCATCGACCTGCTTGACGAGGCGGATACGTGTCCGCAGAACCTGTGGTCGAAGAGCGCGCGGTCGTTCATGACGCACCTTGTAGCGTCGTGCTTCGCCGGGATGAAGGGAGCCAAGACATGGTATGTCAATGGAATCCGGGCGACGGGCATCCCCGTGTCCGGCGCGTACATGGACGTGTTGGCCGACAACAATGGTCGTCTTGGCGCACTTGCGCGGGAGGTCGAGGGCTCGTCTTTCGCGGGGCTGGCAGTTCCCTGCTTCAAGGAGGCCAAGAGCTGGCACATGATACACAACCACGACGACTTCTTCGTCGTCGGCACATCGGTTGCGTCGGCGCTTGTTCCGCTTGGCGTGCCGATTGCCGCATCGGCTGACTTTGGCAGCGACCGGTTTGTTTTCGCGCTTGGCGACGCGGCGGAGGTGGACCACATGTCCGACGACGATCTGGAGCGGCTGTTCTCGGGACGGGTGCTGGTTCTGCGCGATGCCGCGCTTGCGCTCGCCCGCCGTGGCAGGGCGGACCTCATAGGCGTCGAGGTGGAGGAGAAACCTCTGCTGTTCTCATCCGAGCAAGATTTGATGAATAACGCCTTCCTTGCGTTCTCCCCGTCCGCAGACGGCAGCGTCGAACTTCGTCCGGCGTCAGGATGCGAGACAATCTCGCGGTTTGTGTTCCGTCCATACAAGGGCGCGGCGCCTGAGCCGATATCCGCTTCGGCGGTCCTGTACAGGAACGCGCTGGGCGGCAGGGTCGTGACATCGGCCTTCCATGCAGGGATGATGAGCCTGCACCAGTTCTCCGAAGGGCGCAAGCGGTGGCTCACGGCCTGCCTCGACCGTCTTGTCGGCGGAAAGTTTGAGTTTGTCTGCGGAAACGACCAGGACGTGCTTGTCTCGGAGCGTGTGAAGTCGGACGGAACGCGGATTGTCTTGGCGGTGAACCTCAACTCGGATCCGATTCCCCGGCTTTCGCTGCGGTTGGCAGGAGACCCCGTAGTCGAGGTTCTGGCGAACGACGGCAAATGGCGCAGGTGCGACACATCGCGTCGCGGAGAATTCGTCGATAGCACGCTGCGGCTGGAGTTTTACGAGGCTGGTGTCATGCGGGTCTCCGACCGTGGTGAACGCGAACAGGGCTGCAGGCATTGGAAATCCAACTGACATGACAATGAAAATGAAACACAAATTGCTCGCAGTTGCGGCGGTTGCTTCCATCGTCGCATTCGCGACGGACATGGACCATAAGGGTCGCGTAATCGCCTCAGTCGGCACGAAGAACGCAGGCGTGGCCGAAATCACGTGCAACGCACCCGGCGACTGGAAGTTCGACGTCTTCGCCTCGCAGGATGCGGGTCGTGACGTGGTGACTGTGCGGATAGCGTCGCCGACCAATGCGTTGCCGCCGCAGTTCGGGGTGTTCTTCCGCGTGTCCGGCGCTGGAGTGCAGAACGTCTGGAACGGCAACTTCGACCACGACGGCTATCACGTTTACCCTCAACTCTGGTGGGGGTGGGCCTCCAAGTACAGGTCGCAGCTTGCGTACGATACTCCTATTGCCGTAGGATTCAATTCGCGAGAGCGTGCACCTGTTGCGCTCGCCTGCTCGGAGGCGCTAAATCCGCTTGAGTTCGGCCTCTACGTCGACGACAGGACGTGCGAGATGGTTGGCCGCTGCGAGTTCTTCACGGCTCCGACTGCGCCGATTCGCGAATACGAGGCGTCGGTCATGCTTGACTGCAGATGCGGAGGCTTCGCCGACACCGTCCGCCAGTGCTCCGAATGGGTTGCCAGGAAGAACGGGTTTGTCGAGGCGCACGCGCCGGATGCCGCGTTCGATCCTCTTTACTCGACGTGGTACGCTTTTCTTCAAGACGTCCACGCCGACGAATTGGAGAGGGAGGCTCGTCTTGCAGCGTCACTGGGGATGAAGACGATGATTCTTGACGATGGCTGGCAGAAAGTCGACAGCCGCGCGTTCTACAGCGCAACTGGCGACTGGATGCCTGTCGCAAGCCGATTTCCCGACATGAAGGCCCATGTCGCCGAGGTACACAAGGCGGGGCTCAAGTATATGCTCTGGCTTGCCGTCCCGTTCATGGGCGACGAGGCAAAGAACTATCCGCGCTTCAAGAAGATGCTGCTTTCCGACGGCGACACCGGAATCCTCGATCCGCGATTCCCTGAAGTGCGCGAGTTCCTGATTTCGACATACGAGCGCGTCGTCGGCGAATGGGGGTTTGACGGCGTCAAGCTTGATTTCATCGATTCGTTCCAACTGCCGGAGAAAGACCCCGCGAGTGCCGATGGCTATTCGGGAAGGGACTATAGGTCCTTGCCGGAGGCTGTAAACCGGCTGATGAAGGACGTCCTTGCTCGGCTAAGGAGGATCAATCCCGACGTGCTGGTGGAGTTCCGCCAGCATTACATGGGCCCTGCGATGCTCCAGTACGGAAATATGATGCGCTGTGCCGACTGCCCCGCCGACCCGACGGCCAACCGCAGGCGCATTTGCGACCTGCGGCTTACTTCCGGCGGCATCGCCGTCCATTCCGACATGCTTGTCTGGAGCAAAGACGAAACGCCAGAAGGCGCGGCGCTTCAGATTCTGAACGCGCTTTTCTCCACAATTCAGTATTCGATGGTTCTCGCCACGCTCCCGACTTCGCACCGTGATGTGATCCGCAACTGGCTCGGATTCTCGCAAAGGCACCGTGCGGCGCTTCTCATGGGTGCGTTCCGTCCGCACCACGCCGAGAACGGCTACTCGTGGATCGAAGGCGAAAGCGATGACGAGCGCGTCATTGCCGTCTATGCTGACGACGTGTGCGCAAACGTCGGCCCAGCCGATCGGCAGACTTTTATTGCCAACGCGACCGGTGGCGTCGGCGTGCTCGTTGAATCCGCCGCGGCAGGCCGCGTCGAGTTCTTCGACGTGTTTGGCAAGTCTGTCGGCGGTGCGGGGCTTCCCGCCGGGATTTCGCGCCTCGCAATTCCTGCATCGGGCTATGCCAAAATCGTCTGGTAGATGGAGCTTTGTAATCGGCGGGGACCCTAAACTCCGCGCCTCTGCGTGAGATAAAATCCACCCCGGTGGACGCAGATTCAGATAGCCCCACCCCCTGGTTTTGAAATTTCTGTAATTTGCAAGTAGCAGTTGCAATTTGCAGAGGAGGTATGGTATAATGTTTCCGTCAACCAACGAGAAGCATGTCATGATAGAGAGAGAGATAGCGCCGATTGTCCTCAAACGCGCACGCGAATTTCCGGTCCTGACCCTGATTGGTCCGCGCCAATCGGGCAAGACTACGCTTGTCCGCGAGTGTTTCCCAGACTATGCATACGTAAATCTTGAAGACCCGGAGACACGCGACCTTGCCGAGAATGACTACAAGAGGTTCCTTTCGTTGAATCCTGCGCCTGTCATTATCGACGAAATCCAACGAGTCCCCAAGTTGGCATCCGCCATACAGTCCCTGGTTGACTCAAACCGCAAGAAGTGCGGGCAGTTCGTCCTGACGGGTTCGCACCAGCCGCGACTGCGCGAGACGGTGACGCAGTCTCTGGCGGGCAGGAGCGCATTCCTCAAATTGCTGCCGCTTTCCTTTTCAGAGCTCAAGTCCGGCCCGCGTTCAATTGACCTTTCGGAAGACGGGCTGATTCTTCGCGGGACGATGCCGGAGCTTGCCACATCTCGGGTCGACGCAAACGTCTACTACAAGAACTACATACAGACCTACCTTGAGCGCGATGTGCGTCAGATGGCCAACATCAGGAACACGTCCGCGTTCAGGAGGTTTCTCCTGCTCCTTGCCGGGCGTGTTGGCCAGCTGCTGAACCTCGACAGTCTTTCCGGCGACGTGGGGGTCAGCCACACGACGTTGTCCGAGTGGTTGGACGTGCTCGAGGCGTCGTTCATCGTGTTCAGACTGGAACCTTATCACGCAAACATCAAAAAGCGCCTGGTCAAGACGCCGAAGCTCTATTTCACCGAGACGGCGCTTGCGTCGTGTCTGTTGGGGCTGAAGACAAAGGAGCAGGTTGCGCGCGACCCGCTGAGAGGGCATCTTTTCGAGAATCTTGTGGTAAGCGACCTCGTCAAGAGAAGCTTGAACGTGGATTCAGAGGGCGATCTTTTCTTCTTCAGGACTTCCGACGGAACGGAGGTCGATGTTATCCGGAGGACGTCCGGTGGGTTCCAGCCAATCGAGATCAAGGCGGCGATGACATGGTCGGACAGTCTTGCCGACGGCATACGCAGTTATGCGCGGATGATGCCGAATCCCGTTGATCCGACGGTTGTCTATGGCGGGAAATCGCATTCGGGCAAGGCGTCCGCGATTAACATGAGCAACTACCTCGACTTTCGTTGGTAAATCATCCCCGCGGCAGTTTGGTATAATACGCGGCTGAGAAAACTGAAGCAGGAGATGAAAACATGGGCAATCTTTACAGAAGCAGCGACGAAAAGGTGTATGCCGTTCTCTGGGCGGTTCTCAAGACCAGGCCCACCGGCGGCGTAATAGACGTGTAGCATGAAGATTCTCTTTGTGTCCCACGGGAACATCTGCCGCAGTCCGATGGCGGAGTTTGTCATGAAGGACATGCTGGCGAAGGCCGGGCGCGACGATGTCGTTGTCGA
>JBGUVV010000271.1:0-8452 GCA_045220525.1 Kiritimatiellia bacterium | reverse complement strand
GAACCTGCAATAAGCCCACCACCGGGCCGGAAGAATTGAGAATGGAAAGTTGAGAATGAGCTAACCGCAATTCTACATTCTACACTTTACATTTTACATTCCAAATGGCCAGAACCTTGGAACGGTAGGGCGGCGTGTCCTCACCCCCCCCCCACCCCCAAGGAATTGCGGAAACGCATCCGACGCCCGCAATGCGTACGCAACAGCGTATTGAAGCTTTGACGAAAACCGCTAATTTTCAGATGAGGCTCGATACGATGGTGCGTTGCGTGTGCAATCACGCGGCGTACTTTCTACTTCGTGTTTCATCAGGGCTCTTAGCGGTGCCTCGTCAAGACATGAATTTCGAGAGTGCGCCGCTCTTCTTTTGCCGCCGGCGCTTCTCTCGCAAACAACGAAAGGAGGCGCGGCAAATGAAGAAAACGATTCTGGTTTTGTTGCTACTTGTGGGTTGGAATGCTCAGGCACATGTGCCTGTAGGTGGCCTTGACCTTGCCATTGGGTTGCCAGTCCTCGCAATGGAGGGGTTTGTCGTGTGCGGAACTGATTGCAACGGAGATCGTGTGGCGAAACGTGACGGAAACTACGGTTTCCTCGCTCGTGAAGGCATGGCGTTTTCGCGCGTTCTTACTTCTCCCCTGAATGTAATCCTTCCATACTTCGGAGTCTGCTACGCCTACAGGGACGAAGAAAGCACGTTTGAGTATTTCACGGCAATGCCGGGGATGCTTGCAGTGTATGCGTTCTACGGTGCCGCCAGCACGGTTGACGAGGTGTGCGTCGGGACGTTCGAGATTCTGACATCGATGCAGGTCAAGCAAGTCTATTATCCATGGGAGAGCTATAGTGCTTCATACGACCGTATTCAGAAGTCAATTCGCGACGGCAGGGCACACAAGGCGGCCGAGGCGCAAAAGCTGAAGGACCGGAAAGAGGAGGCGGAGAGAAAGAGGTGCGAGATAGAGCAGAGAAGGAAGGATTTGGAACTGCAGCGCGATAGCATCATGAAGCGTCAGACAAGACAAGGCGACGATCTTGGCGCCCTGATGAAGGATCTTGAAGTAATGAATTACCAAACAAATGGGAATGATAAATGAACACGACAACGGAGAAATGTAGAGACTGCGAAGCAAAAGTGCTAAAGTGCATGGCGCAGCGTGACTTTACACGACTGAAGAACGTTATTGCAATAAAAGCTCCACAGGATTCAGGGAAGACGACAATTCTGAAGATGGTCATACGCAAATTATATGAGCGTGATCCAAAGTCGTGGATTGGGAGATGCATGTCTCGTGGCAATCAGTTTGACATAAAACGCGTGACGAACTATACCGCCGCCAATCGCATAACTGCCGAATATTCCGGCGTATTTAGTTGCAATGGCGTTATTGTCGCCGTATCCACTGTTGGTGATTTTACGCAGTATATTGTCGGGAACTTTGAGTTGTTCGCTAAGGCAAAGTCGGTGATTGGGGTTATGGCTGTGCGTGAAGGGAATATTGCAGAGTTTGCGTATAACTTGTTTAAGAGCAAGCTAAACTTCAACGAGGAGGTTGTTAAGATACCGGATAAGAAATATAACGATGCCAAATGGACGAAGGCGGAAGAGGCTGCCGCCGAAAAGATTGTCCAAACAATTGATATGTTGGTTACAGAATACAATAAGAAAGCGAGGTAAATCAATGAAGAAGATCACGACTTTGGCTTTGGTTGCTATCTGCGGTGCGCTGGATGGCTTTACCGCTACGCCGACTACTGGCGTTGCCTATTATGTCAACGCCGTAACTGGTTCTGATTTTAATTCTGGAACGAGTGAATCATCCGCAAAGAAGACGATTCAGGCGGCAATCGATTTATCATCTTCTGGCGATACGATTTTTGTCGCAACAGGAAGCTATGCACCGATAACGACCGGTAATAAGGCGATAGTCATTAAAAGCTTGTCGGGTGCGGCAGATACTATCATCGATGGCGGAGGAACTAATCGTTGTGCATATCTAGGCGAAATGGCGGGAGACATCCTTACTGTGCTGGACGGATTTACGCTTGCAAATGGACGTGTCTATATAAGCTGGATTGGTATTGGAGGCGCGGGGGTGCGAGGCGGAACTGTCAAGAACTGTGTTATTCGGGATTGTAAAGTAGAAGGGGCCTGGGGCGGATATGGTGGAGAGGGCGGCGGAGCGTGGGGCTGTCGGCTGGAGCGATGTGAAATCAAGGGTTGTTCAGCCATCGCGGGAGGTGGACTACGTGATGGCGTTGCTTACGGCTGTGTCTTCTCCGGCAATTATGCGCATGATGATGGAGGCGCGATGCATCGCTCGTTGGCGATTAATTGTTTGATCAAAGATAATCTCACTCAGAATGTTGGGGGCGGGGGCTCTGGAGGGGCGGGAGCTGATGTTACGAACATCAACTGCACCATTGTAAACAACTGTGCGGCATCGGGTGGTATATTTGCGGGAACGTCTCTTCTCGAGAATTGCATTATATACGGGAATAGTTATAATGGAGGTTCACTTTCGCATGAAAACATTGAACAGCACACAAGCATGATAAATTGCTACACGGGTTTTCCAGGTTTTGTTGATCTAGTAAACGGCGACTATAGGTTGGCGACGGGTTCGCCTTGCATTGACGCCGGAGACAATTTGTATGTGATGAATATGAGTGACCTTGACGGCAATGTCCGCATAGCCAATGGTGTGGTTGATGTCGGGTGTTATGAATATGGGTCGGCACCCGTTTGGTATGTGAATGGCGAGGATGGTTCAGACGCTAATTCCGGCAAGAGCGAATCTGATGCCAAGGCAACGATTCAGGCGGCTGTCAATGCTTCCGCCGATGGTGATACGATTCTTGTCGCTCCTGGATCTTATGGCCTATTTGCGTCTTCTAACAAGCAGGTTGTTGTCAAAGGCATGGGAGGAGCTCATCAGACAGTCATTGACAGGTTGGAATATTGTAGTGAAGACGGGGTTTTGCGACTTGCAGAATACTTCGATTCTGAGCTGCACTCTGCCGTCACTAATACCGTTCTTGAGGGTTTTGCTGTTCAAGGCCTTGCCAGCATCTTTGGAGGGACGTTAAAATGTTGCATTGTCCGTGATAATGATACATGGTCGCTCGGTGGCGCTGCATTTAACTATGGCGTTGCGGAGAATTGTCTGTTCCTCAACAATCGCGGCATGAATGGTGCTGCAGCAGATGGTTGCATTCTTAAAGGCTGCACTATGGTTGGGAATAGCGCAAGGGACATTGATGGCGTGTGCATGAATTCCGTTCTTGAGAATTGCATTGTCTATGGTAACGGAAATGACGAACGTAGTACATGGCAGTATTGGTTTGAATGCAATCCTATGGTGTTTGAGGTTGGACATCGGGAAAAGAACGTTTATGTTGGCGACCCCGGCTTTGTTGATGTGGCTAAAGGAGATTATCACCTTGCGGCCGGTTCGCCGTGTATTGGTAACGGCGACAATTCTTGCGTTACAAGTAAGACAGATCTCGATGGAAACGCCCGTATCATCGGTGGAAGTGTTGACATTGGGTGCTATGAGCATATTTCATTTAATGTCGGCGGCAAGGGGACCGTGGTAGAGGGCGGTGGCAAGTATGTCGTCAAGGTGCACGGAAATGCGATATTGGCGGAAAATGATTTTACATTTGTTGTAGCGAAGGAGGCGTATATCATCAACATCGCGGTGGGCGGGAAGTCGGCAACGGTGGCGTTGAAGTCGCCGGAGGTGCGGCGCGTTAGGGATAACGCGCCCTACCAGGCCGGCGGTAGCGGCGCGGCAGGCGGCGAGATCGAAGAAAATGTCGGCGAAGATACGGATGATTCAGCAGGGGTATTGGCATCGGTCGAGGATATTGTCGCAAAGCATGGCGAGAGTGCTATAAAGGCGAAGCCTACGCCGAAATCGGGCGAGACGGTCGGTGCGCTGCCGGTCAAGACGTATGAGGGCTTGTATTATCAGGCAGCATGGGGCGACGACCTCGACACGATGACGCAGGGCGAGAAGGTTCAGGCCACTGGCGACACGCTGTATCTTGGCGTAATCAAGCAGAAGGGTAGCAAGGGCTTCTACAAGATTACTGTCAGCGAGTGATAGCGCGAATAGCACTTCACCACGCGCATTCCTTCAGATACGAAAGTAGTTTGCTGCGTCAAGCGAAGGCGAGGGAGTGAACTCATCCATTCGCCAATGCGCGGCGGTGTGGTCGAAAAGGTGATGGTGCAATTGTGCCGCGTATTTTGGTATACTACGCCATATGAGAATCGGATACGGATATGACTCGCACAAGTTCGTGGAAGGGCGGAGGCTCGTCCTCGGCGGCGTGGAATTCCCAGGCGAGATTGGGCTTGGCGGACACAGCGACGCGGACGCCCTCGTCCACGCCGTCATCGACGCGCTCCTCGGCGCCGCAGCGCTTGGGGACATCGGAACGCACTTCCCCGACTCCGATCCTGCATGGGAGGGCGCCGACTCGTCGAAGATGCTGGAGGCCGTCGCGAAGATGGTGCGCGGGGCCGGCTACTCCATCGGCAACGTCGATGCGACGGTCATCTGCCAGCGGCCGAAGATTGCGCCCGTAGCCGACATGATCCGTGAGAGGCTTGCCGCCGCGATGTCCGTCGGCAAGGGGCGCGTCTCGGTAAAGGGAAAGACGGCCGAGGGAATGGACGATGTCGGCGCGGGCCTTGGAGTGGAAGTCCACGCCGTCTGCCTGCTTGAGGACGGAGGTGCGTCGTGAAGTGCGTAGTCGTCATACCGACCTACAACGAAAGGGAAAACGTCGAGCGCATGGCCGAGGCCGTGCTGGCGACGCCGGAGGTGGAGCTTTTGTTCGTCGACGACAATTCGCCGGATGGAACTGGCGACGTGATAGACGGTATCGCGAAGTCGTCGCCGCGCGTCTCATGCCTCCACCGCGAGAGGAAGGAGGGCCTTGGCCGCGCATACGTGAGCGGCTTCGAGAAGGCCCTTCAAATGGGTGCGGAGAGGGTGGTCCAGATGGATTGCGACTTCTCGCACAATCCAGCTGACTTGCCGCGCCTCATCGCGGAGGACGCCGACCTCGTAATCGGCTCGCGCTACGTTCCAGGCGGCTCTACGCCCGGCTGGCCGTTCAAGAGGCGGCTCATCTCAAGGTGCGGCGGCATTTTCATCCGCACGGTCACAGGCATGCCGCTCAGGGATCCCACGGGCGGCTTCAAGGCGTGGAAGGCCGACGCGCTCCGGAGAATCGACTTTGCTACCGTTGGCTCGAAGGGGTATTCCTTCCAGCTTGAGATGAACCACCGCGCGTGGAAGGCCGGTTGCTCGATACGCGAGATACCGATCGCCTTCATAGACCGTGCGCTGGGGCAGTCGAAGATAACCCCTGGGATCGCGACGGAGTCGATTTGCATTGCGCTCAAGCTGCGTTTTGGAAAGGTAAAGTGAAAATGAAGAACAACTGCGTATTCTGCGCCATCGTCGCAGGCGAAATCCCGAGCTTCAAGATCTACGAGGACGAGGTCGTCCTCGCGTATCTCGACATCAACCCCGTTTCGAAGGGGCATACGCTCGTCATCCCCAAGGCGCACACTGAGGGCCTCCTCGACACGCCGGACGAAACACTCGCCGCCGTAGTCTCGCGAGTGAAGAAGGTCGCGGCGCATCTGAAGGCCGCGCTTCCGTGCGAGGGGTTCAACATCGCACAGAACAACGGCGAGGTCGCGGGCCAGACCGTGCACCACGTTCATTTCCATATCGTGCCGCGCTACGAGGGCGACGACCCGCTCGTCTTCAAGGGCGAGAAGGGCGACATGGCCGCGCTTGCGGCGCTCGCCGAACGGCTGCGGATGGCGGACTAAGGGCGTGACAGACGCGCATTGCCATGTCGCGGGGGGCGACCCCGCGGTGAGGGAGTTCCTCGTCGGGCGGGATTTCTTCGGCATCCACCCCTGGCAAACCCTCGATGGCGCAGGCGACCTTGACCGCGAACTGCGGGAGGTCCGCGCGGCGCTTGAGCGCGATCCTTCGGCCGGCGTCGGGGAAATCGGCCTTGACCGACTCAAGATGCGCGAGATACCCAAGTTGATGCGCGAAGTCTTCGAGACTCAGCTTAAGTTTGCGTTCGAGCTTGATAGACCCCTTGTCCTTCACGGCGCGAAGTGCTGGGGCGATGTCGTGAGGTCCGTCCGGTCCATGCGCCCTGCGGGATATTCAAGGCCGATCCTCTTCCACGGGTTTTCGCGCTCCGGCGGGCTCCTGCCCGACATTGCCGCCTTAAACGGCTACGTCTCGGTGGGGCCTGCTGTCTTGAACAACCACGCGACCAACTACCGCGAGCTTGTGAAGGCGATCCCCTCCGAGATGCTTCTCGTCGAAACGGACAGGACTTCCGAAGGCGGGGCGACTCTCTGCGACATCCTTGCGAAGACGGCGGAGCTTCGCGGCGTGACGTTCAAGGAACTTGAAAACGCCACCGACGCAAATGCCGACAAATTCCGGGCGACTTGACGCTTTGACTCTTTGCCTTATTGGCGGATTTATGCTAAAATACCGCCTAAAGAACCATAACGTTCAATGAGAGGACATATTCGATGAATGTACTTGCCGTGGGATGTCATCCCGATGACGTGGAAATCTGCTGTGCTGGAACTCTTGCAAAATGCGTAAAGCGCGGCGACAGGGTTGTTGTGGCGCATCTGTGCACAGGCTCTCTCGGGCATGTCGTGATTCCGCCGGAGGAGCTTGTGCCGATGCGGGCGGAGGAGGCCAGGGCCGCAGGGCGCCTTGCGGGGATAGAGGTCCTCGACGGGGTGTTCGGCGACCTCGACATCTACGCCGACAATGCGGAGAGCCGCAACAAGGTCGTGGAGATAATCCAGTATGCCCAGCCGGACTTCATCATCACCCAGAACCCCGACGACTACATGCCTGACCACGTGGCCACCTCGAAGCTCGTCTTCGACGCCGCGTTCACGGCGACGCTCCCCAACTGGCCGTCGAAGACGAAGAAGGCGGCGAAGCTCGTCCCGATCTACTACATGGACACCCTCGCTGGCGTCAACTTCGTCCCGGACGAGTTCGTCGACATCTCCGGCGAGATCGACCTCAAGATCGAGATGCTCGAGTGCCACCATTCCCAGCTCGACTGGATGCGCGAGCACGACCACATCGACTTTGCCGACATGGTGCGCACGTGCAGCCGCTACCGCGGCTACCAGTGCGGCGCGGAGTATGCCGAGGGCTTCAAGATGTGCAAGGCTTACTTGAAGGGCACGACCAAGCGTCTCCTCCCCTGACGGCTTCGGGCAAAGGAATTTAAACTCAATTCGAAAACGAAAGGACGAAAATGAAAGTCAGATATGTGCTGGTAGGTTTCGGTGGAATCGCGGAAAACCGCGTTGCGAAGGAAGGCTACGCCTGCGACAAGAAGAGGTTTAGGCCGCTCAAGTACGCGCAGCTCGTCGGCGCGACGGATCTCAACCCCGCCCGCAAGTCGGCGGCGGAGGCCCTCGGCCTCAAGTGGTATGGTAGCCTCGCCGAGGTCCTTGCGGATTCCTCGGTAGATGCCGTTTACATCGCGACGAACAACCGCAGCCACGTGCCACTCGCAATGGAGGCCCTGAAGGCCGGGAAGCACGTAATCGTCGAAAAGCCCATTGCGACGTCTGTCGCGGACGCGAAGAAGCTCGGCGCCCTCGCGAAGAGGAAGGGCCTTTCCCTCACCGTCGACCACATGATGGTCAACAATGCGTGGAACGTCGCGGGCAAGGCCGCGATGAAGGCGGGCAAGATCGGCAAGGTCAACGACTGCTGCTTCCACATGGAGTTTGCCTATGGCTACGACCCCGCCGAGGCCGCCACCTGGCGGTGCAGCAACGTCGCCGAGATGGGCGGCCCCATCGGAGACGTCGCAAGCCACTGCTTCTACGTCGCGGAATACATGTTCGGCAAGAAGATCAAGAAGGTCGGCGCCGTCTATTACCCCAAGGTCATGAAGATCAAGGCCGAGGACGGGGCCTACATCAAGTTCTTCTTCGAGGACGGCTCGCAGGGCTCGGTTAACTGCGCGTTCAGCGAACCGCGCGGCGGGCTCGCCGGGACGCTCACCAACCTCGGCTACGAGATCTACGGCGACAAGGCCGCCATGCGCGGCTACGGCACGATGTTCCAGCTCTCCGGCTACGCCGACGAGCCGATCGTCCAGCGCCTTGAGATCGACGACGGAAAGAAGGTCGTCGCCGTCCGTCCGGCGAAGATCCAGAACATCTACCAGACGCTGATAGAGGGCCATGCGAAGTCGATCCTCGCCAAGGCGCCTCTTTCCGGCGACGACGCGATCCACAACCTCGCCCTCTGCGCCGCGTGCCACGCTTCCGCGCAAAAGGGCGGCAAGCTCGTCTCAGTAGCATGAATCCGGTCCTTGGAATGCTCGTGTTCGCGCTCGGCGG
>JBGUVV010000270.1:0-2074 GCA_045220525.1 Kiritimatiellia bacterium | reverse complement strand
TCGTGCAGGATTCCATCGAGAGGTACGTCTCTTGGATGGCGGATAAAGTTCCGGCGGCCGATTTCGCGGGGCTTAAGTTTGCCGTCGATTGCTCGAACGGAATGGCGTCGATGCTTGCGCGGCGGCTTTTCCCCTCGGCAGTGATCTTGAACGACGTTCCAGACGGCGCATTCCCCGCCCACAGCCCGAATCCCCTCAAGGCCGACGCTCGAGAGCAGATATCGCGCGTCGTGCGCGAACAGGGGCTCGATTGCGGCGTCATATTCGACGGCGACGCCGACAGGGCCATGTTCGTTGACGAGAACGGGGAGTTCGTACAGCCTGACTACTTGATACCGATAGTTGCCGAAGCGTGCTCACGGTGCGGAAAAAGCCGCATCATCCTCCATGACGTTCGCACGTCGCGTGGCGTAATTGAGACTCTAAGGGAAAAGGGCTTCGAGCCTGTCATGGTCCCGGTGGGGCATGCCTTCGCAAAGCCTGAGATGCGCAAGCGCGGCGCTCTTTGCGGAGGGGAGCTCGCGGGGCACTACTACTTCGGCGACTTCTTCGGCTGCGATTCCGGGGTGCTCGCGGCGCTTCGCATCCTCTCCTGCGCCGCGCAGTCTCTTCGAGGCGGCGTTTCGTTTTCTGGTATGGTGCGGCCGATTTCGTCAAGGTACGCAAATTCCGGCGAGATGAACTTCAAGGTCGAGGACAAGGATGCCGCGATAGCCCGCGTCCTTGCAACTGCCGCGGGTTTCGGCGCGGAGAGAGGAAGATGCTCAATCGACGGAGTGCGGCTTGAATTCGACGAAGGGTGGATTAGCGTTCGCAAGTCGAATACAGAGCCGTATCTCAGGCTTCTCGTCGAGCATCGCTCTAAGAGCGGGCTTGAGAACTGGGTCGGCGCCCTCGGGGAGGCCGTGGATGGTCGTTGACTTCCACGTCCATTCTACGGCAAGCGACGGCACCTTGAAGCCGCACCGCCTTGCCGCGATTGCCGCAGGGCGTAACTTCGCGGCGATGGCCCTCACCGACCACGACAACGCCGACGGAGTCGAGGAGTTTCTCTCGGCCCGTCCCGACTGCAAGACTACGCTCTTCGTGCCGGGAGTCGAACTTAGCATCGATCCAGGAGAGGGATTCGACAAGTTCCATCTCCTTGCCCTTGGCGTCGATGCGGAAAACGCCGCGTTCAAGGCTCTTCTCGAAAGAGTCAGGAAGGGGCGGGACGAGCGCAACGCGAGAATATTCGAGAATTTTCGCCGGATCGGGATACCTGACATTTCCCCGGCTCCGCACGGAGAGGTCCTTGCGCGTCCGCACTTTGCGAAGTGGCTTGCCGACAACGGCTATGCGAAGACTCCCGGCGAGGCGTTTGCGAAATACCTCCATCCATGCTCGCCTCGCGAGACGCGCTGCTACGAAGAGCGATACCATCCGCCGCAGGAAGAGACTTTCCGCGCAGTCCACGAGGCGGGCGGGATCTGCGTGATGGCGCATCCTAAGTTCTGGCGCTTCGAGTGGAGGAAGCAGGGCTCGGACTTCGACGCTGCCGCTCGGGAACTTGCGAGGCTCAAGGAGGCTGGGCTCGACGGACTTGAGGCGATTTACCAGGCGAATACGCAGGCTGAGGACGTCGGCTTTTCGCGCATCGCCCTCGAACTGGGGCTTTTGGCTACGGCCGGGAGCGACTTCCACGGCGCGAACAAGCCGTCGGTCGCTTTGGGAATGGAGGTCGAGGAGTCGTTTGTAGCTCCTGTGATCGAGCGCCTTTCCGCGCGTGCGGATTGACGTAGAGGGGTATTTTTTAGTATAATACAACTTCAAAAGAAGAAAGGCGCGAATCATGTCGATTTTCATAGGTTTCCTTTATGTGGTTGAAGTTCTTGTCTGCCTCATGCTGGCTCTCGTGGTAATGCTGCAGAAGCCGAAAGAGGGCGGGCTCGGCGGAGCTATCGGAGGCGGAATGCTCGAGGCGTCGCTTGGTGCTGACGCAGGCAACGTCCTTATCAAGACGACTGCCATTCTCGGGGCCGTGTTCCTCCTCAATACGCTGGTCCTCGCGAGACTTACTTCGACCGTGCATTCG
>JBGUVV010000269.1:0-2889 GCA_045220525.1 Kiritimatiellia bacterium | reverse complement strand
CTTGACGGACGCCTTGCCGCCGGAGTCCTTGACGAACTCCATGATGGCCTTCGCAACGGCCGTAGGCTCGCCGTGACCGGTGACGATCGCGGAGTTGCCCTTGAACATCGCGTTGACCTCTTCGCTCCACCCCTTCTCCTTGGCAACCTTGCCGAGGAAGGTGTTCTTCACGACGAGAAGACGGCTGTCGAGCGCGCGGAGGGCCTTGCGGAGCTTCGCGAACTGCGCGACGGTAACGCCGCCGTGGTCGATGATGAAGCAGTAGTCAGAGTCCTTTACGCGGGCGACGACTTCGTCGAGGATTGCAATCTTTTCGATTCTCATTTTAGTCACCCTCCTTATTCGGCATCACCGACGACCTGAACCGGAACGCCGATGCCCATGGTCGAGGAAACGCTCATCGACTTGATGAAGACGCCCTTGACCGTGGCCGGCTTCGCGGCCTGAACGGCGGCGACGATGGCCTTGATGTTCTGGACGAGCTTGTCGGCGTCAAACGAGCGCTTGCCCGCGACGACGGCCATGTTACCCGTCTTGTCCATGCGGAAATCGACCTTGCCGCCCTTCGCCTCCTTGACGGCCGTGGCCGTGTCGTCGGTGACGGTGCCGGTCTTGGGGTTGGGCATGAGGCCGCGCGGACCGAGGATACGGGCGCACTTGCGGACTTCCTTCATTGCCTCGACAGTCGCGATCGCGACGTCGAAATCGCACCAACCTTCCTTCGTGACCTTGTCGATGAGGTCTGCGAGACCGACATAGTCGGCACCGGCCTGGCGCGCCTCTTCGGCGTGGTCGCCGCCGGCGAACACCGCGACCTTGACGGTCTTGCCCGAGCCATTGGGGAGCTTGACGGTGCCGCGCACCGCCGTGTCGCCCTTGGTGAGCTCCTTGCCGAGACGGAAGTAGACGTCGACCGTCTCGTCGAACTTCGCGCCGGCGTTGTCCTTGACGAACTTGACCGCCTCTTCGAGCGTGACCTCCTTCTTGGGGGCCTTCTTCAGCGCGTTGAAATATCTCTTTCCGTGCTTGCTCATTCGACCACCTCGATTCCCATGTTGCGAGCCGTGCCGGCGATCATCTTGACTGCCTGCTCCGGATCGTCGGTGTTGAGGTCGGCCTTCTTCATCTCGACGATCTTGAGAAGCTGGGCCTTGGTAACCTTGCCGACCTTGTTCTTGTTGGGAACGCCGCTGCCCTTGGCGAGACCGGCTTCCTTCTTGAGGAGCACCGACGCCGGCGGCGACTTGAACTGCAGCGAGAAGCTGCGGTCCTGGTAGACCGTGATGATCACGGGGATTACGAGCCCTGAGTCCTTGGCCGTCTTGGCGTTGAACTCCTTGCAGAACTGCATGATGTTGACACCAGCAGAACCGAGGGCCGGGCCCACGGGCGGCGCGGGATTCGCGGCGCCGGCGGGAATCTGGAGCTTGACGACTCCAGTTACTTTCTTGGCCATTTGCCTTTTCCTTCTTTCGTGCGGCTCCTCCCGAGGATCCCTCCCGGTGAAATCGAGCTCGCTCCTCCGCTTGTTCCGCTCGGGCTTCGCCCTCGCTCACTCGCTTTGTCGCTCGAACGACCTTTTCGGACCGCAAAACCTGTCTACTACTTAAGCGGCTCGAGAGTGTCCTCGATCGGAACCTTCTCGACCTGCCAGTATTCGACGTCGACAGGGACCTTTCGGCCGAAGACTGCTACTTCGACCTTGAGCTTGCCCTTGTCGGGATCAACCATTGACACCTGGCCCGTCAAGCCCATGAACGCGCCATCGTTTATCTTCACCGTCTCGTCGACGCTGAAATCAACCTTCGGACGCTCGGCCATCGCGCCCGCCGAAGGACGGTCGAGGAGGATCGAATCCACCTCGCTCTGCTTCAGCGGCTGCGGCCTGTCCCCGCCAACGAACCCGATCACGCCGGGTGTCTCGCGGAGGAACTGCCACGTCCTTTCGAAAATCGCCTTCTTCCCGTTTTCGTCGAGGCCCTTCGCCTCGTCGTAGAGCGCAAGCTCTGCGAGCACATAGCCCGGGAAGAACTTCTTCGTGATCGTGCGCTTCTTGCCGTCCTTCTTCTCGGTGACGCGCTCGGTCGGGATCACGCACCGACCGATGAACTCCTCCATGCGCTCGAGCTTTACGCGCGCCTCAATCGACTTCTGGGCCTTGTTCTCCTGGCCGGTGAGCGTGTGAAGCACAAACCACTGCTTGACCATCTTTATACCCCTTCAGTCTCCTGTGTCAGTCACAAACGGCCAATCACGCCCCTGCGTGGACGACCTTGATGAACCCTTCGATCAGTTTGTCGCAGACGAGCGTCGTAGCCGCAAGGATGAAGATGAACGATATGACGACGAGCGTCGACTCCCAAAGCTCGGTCTTGCCGGGCCACGTAACGCGCTTGGCCTCGGCTGACACGCCGACCAGATATTCCTTCGTCTTCTTGAAAAAGCTCATCTTACTCTTCCTTGTTCTGTTGGCAGGGTAGGAGGGAATCGAACCCCCATAGGCGGTTTTGGAGACCGCTGCACTGCCATTGTGCTACTACCCTAATGGCGAGACTTACTTCGTCTCTTTGTGGGTCGTGCGCTTGCGGCAGTGCGGGCAGAACTTCACCTTCTCCAGACGCTCCGTCATAGTCTTCTTGTTACGGGTCGTCGTGTAGTTGCGGTTCTTGCACTCACCACAGGCCAAAATAGCGAGATCTCGCATTTCTGATACCTCCGCCCTGTTGGAGATAGAGCCCGGCCGGCCACTTCCGGCCGGGCATCTCACAGGACTTCTCTTCTTTATTACTTGATGACGTTGCTGACCGTGCCGGCGCCGACGGTGCGGCCGCCCTCGCGGATCGCGAAGCGCATCTTCTCCTCAAGCGCCACCGGGGCGATGAGCTTGAC
>JBGUVV010000268.1:0-4852 GCA_045220525.1 Kiritimatiellia bacterium | reverse complement strand
GATAGACCAGTCTTCCGTGATCTTGTAGGCGAGGTTGGGGTTCAATACGATGCTCTGGATTTTCGTCTCCGTCGCGCTGAAGTTCATTGGCCACGAGTCGTCATAAGCCGTGCCGAGACCATAGTCAGGCTCGACTCCAAAGCCGAACGTAAAGCCAGCCGGCAGCGGAAGCGCAATCTGCAGATGGGGCAGCAGAAAGACACCCGGATCCATCGTGCATCTTTCCTTGGGCTGACCCGCCTTGCCAACCTCTACTCGCCCACGAGGATGCTCGGTAACGAAGCCAATCGTGAACTGTGCATTCGTAAGATCCGTCAACGTGGCGGGGTTTATGAAGTTGGCGGAAGCATCGAATGCCTTTCCCAACCCAGTTCCGCCGAGGGCGTGCGCAGCGGCACTTGGCTGGTAAAGGGAAAAGCCCGATCCATACGACGACATTGCCGCGGCAAGTACCGCAATGGCAAAGAATGCTTTTTTGTTTTTCATAATAGGTGATATTATACCATTTACCGTGATATTCTGCCACACGATTTATCGCGTTATGCCAGATTGTTTGCGTTTTTGCAGCATTTCGTGATATTCCGAGAAACTACCTTCGAACCAGGTAGTTTTGCCGCCGCCCTCGAAGGCCAGAATGTGCGTCGCTATGCGGTCGAGGAACCAGCGGTCGTGGGAGACCACCATTACGCAGCCGCCGAAATCCTGAAGGCCTTCTTCAAGTGAGCGGAGAGTTGCGACGTCAAGGTCGTTCGTAGGCTCGTCAAGGAGAAGGAGATTGCCGCCGCTTGCAAGGAGCCTTGCAAGATGGACGCGGTTACGCTCTCCGCCAGAGAGAACGCCCACCTTCTTCTGCTGCTCCGGGCCACGGAAGTTGAAGCGCGAGCAATACGCCCTGCCGTTCATCATCGTGGTTCCTGCGAGCTTCACGAACTCCCCGCCTCCCGTTATGGCCTCGTAAACGGTCTCCTCCGGCTTGAGCTCGGAGCGCGACTGGTCAACGTAGCTGAGGCGCACTGTCTCGCCAACGGTGAGCGATCCCGAGACCGGCTTGAGAGCGCCTGTAATCAACTTGAAGAGAGTCGTCTTGCCGGCCCCGTTCGCGCCGATGACGCCAACGATGCCGCCGCGCGGCAGGTCGAAGTTCAAGTCGTCGTAGAGGACCTCGCCGTCGAAGCCCATCTTGACGTGCTCTGCGCGGACGACGAGATCCCCGAGGCGAGGCCCCGGCGGGATGCGTATTACGAGGTCGTCCTCGCGCGTGGAGACGGCCTGCTTCTGCAGCTCCTCGTACCGCTCAACGCGGGCCTTGGCCTTCGCATGGCGTCCGGAGGGATTCGTCTGAATCCACTTGAGCTCGTTCTCAAGGAGCTTCTGGCGGGACTTCTCGACCTTCGCCTCTCTCGCGAGCATCGCCTCCTTTTGCTTGAGCCACTCCTCGTAGTTCCCCTTGTAAGGATAGCAGATGCCGTGGTCGAGCTCGAGGATCCAGTCCGTAACGTCGGAAAGGAAATAGCGGTCGTGGGTGACGACGATGAGAGTCCCCTTGAACTCCTTGAGGTACGCCTCGAGCCTGAACGTCGTCTCGGCGTCGAGGTGGTTCGTCGGCTCGTCAAGGAGCAGCACGTCGGGATTGGAGAGGAGAAGCCTCGCAATCGCCACGCGACGCCTCTCGCCGCCGGAGAGAACCCCGACTTTCTTGGAGCCGTCGGGGCAGCCGAGGTCGGCCATGCGCCGCTCCACCAGGTTCTCGAGGTTCCAGTAGTCGTTGGCGTCGATTATCGCCTGAAGACGCTCCATCTCCGCCGCGGCCTTCGGGTCGTCGAGCTCGCAGCAAAGGTCCTCGTATTTTGAGACCATCGCCTGCGCATCGGCGACTCCCTCCATGACAGTCTCGAGAACAGTCTTAGAGTCGTCGAGCTCAGGCTCCTGCGGCAAGTAGCCGACCTTTGTGCCCTTCGCGACCTGCACCGTCCCCATAAGCTCCGTGTCGAGCCCAGCGAGGATCTTCAAAAGCGACGACTTGCCCGCGCCGTTCGCTCCTATGACGCCTATGTGCGCGCCATAGAAGAAAGAGAGGTTTACGTCCTTGAGGATCGTCTTCGATCCGTGCTGCTTCGTTACGTCAACGAGCGAAAATTGGTATTCTCCTGCCATGTCGCCTTCCCGTCCTTAAATTCATTTGCCGTCGGCAAGCTTTTCCATGAGCTTGCGTATTCTGCGTGACGTCCTCACCGCGCAGAACTCCTTGCCGCACATCGAGCAGTGGTCGTCGGAATGGGCCTCGTCGGTGAAGGCCCTCGTCTTCAGCCAGCGCTCGCGAGCGCGCTCGGGATCGAGGGCGAGCGAGAACTGGCGGTCCCAGTCGAACGCCGCGCGGGCGTCCGACATCGCATCGTCGCGCGCCCTCGCGCCGGGGAGCCCTCGCGCGACGTCGCCTGCGTGGGCCGCGATCTTGTATGCGACGCATCCCCTTCTGACCTCGTCGCCGTCTGGAAGGCCGAGATGCTCGGCGGGTGTCACGTAGCAGAGGAGCGACGCTCCGTATGTCGCTGCGGCGGTGGCTCCGATTGCGCTTACGATATGGTCGTAGCCCGGGGCGATGTCGGTGACGACTGGACCGAGCACGTAGAACGGCGCGCCGGCGCAGACCTTCTGCTCGCGCTCCATGTTCGCCTTGACCTGGTCGAATGGAACGTGGCCAGGCCCTTCGACCATCACCTGCACGCCGCGCACGCGGCACCTTTCGACAAGCTCGCCGAGGACGTCAAGCTCGCCGAACTGCGCGGCGTCGGAGGCGTCGGCGAGGCAGCCGGGGCGCATGCCGTCGCCAAGCGACACGGTGACGTCGTGCTCGGCGAGGATGTCCATCACCTCGTCCCAGCGCTCGTAGAGGGGATTCTCCGCCCCATTCTCCATCATCCATTCAGCCATTATCGAGCCGCCTCGGCTGACGATCCCCATCTTGCGGTTCATCGCCGCCGGAATCTGCTTGAGGAGAAGTCCTGCGTGAAGAGTCATGAAATCCACGCCCTGCTCCGCCTGCTCGCGTATGACGCCGATGAGAAGCGAAGGATCCATGTGCGGGACGTCGCCATTCAGGCGCGAGATCGTCTCATACACAGGCACGGTGCCGAGGGGCTTTGGAGATGCATCGAGCATGCCCTGCCTTATCGCCCTTACGTCCTCGCCGACGGAGAGGTCCATGACGAAATCCGCGCCGTGCCGCAGCGCGATTTCAAGCTTCTCAAGCTCGTCGCCCTTCCCGGAATGCGTTACGCTGCGCCCGAGGTTCGCGTTGATCTTCGTAGTGAACATCCGCCCTACGCCCACCGGCGTTGCATTGGCATGGTGGACGTTAAGGGGGATCACGGCCGTACCGTCAGCAACGGCGGCGAGAACGACTTCCTCGGGAACGTTCTCGTCCCTGGCTACGACCTTCATGGCGTCGGTCAAAACGCCCTTGCGGGCAAATTCCAGTTGAGTCATCTGATCTTTTCCTTGGTGGCGATCCGCTTTTTTGGCGGCGGTCAGTGCGACATGGCCTTTCTGAGGTATGGCCAATACGCGACGGTATATGTAACTACGCTCCACATCGTGAGAAGCGCAAGAAGAGCCTCTATTGCGAAGCACGAAACAAGCCATGGGCTCCTAATGGAAGGCGGAACCATGCAATGGAACGAAAGATAGACGTATATCCACCCCGCGGCGGGGAAGGAAAGCGCCGTACGGACCTTGCCGAGCCACATCGCCGCGACGTCCGCGCCGTATAGCGCTCCCACCGAGCGCATAAAAGTAACCCACGTGTCCCTCAGCATGTAGACCACGTTGAAGACGAGAAGCGAAAGTCCGTGAACGCCGCATGGATCCTGGCGGAGGGACTGCCAGAGAAGGACGGGGAAGGCAACAAAGAAGAACACTTTGTCCATCAGCGGATCGGCCATCTTGCCGAAAGTCGACACCACCCCCCACTTCCTCGCAAGACGTCCGTCGAGGAGGTCGGTGATTCCGGAGAGGAACATTGCGACGCACGCGGAAGACGCAAGCGCGACGCCAAGCATAGACCCTGGCGCGACCGCGACTTCGCACAAAACCGCCAAAACCGCCCATGCGAATATGAGCGGTACGCGGACGAACGTCAATGCATTGACGACGCCAGACCTGCCGCGTTGCGTCACGACGTCGCTATGCCCTCGGCAATGACCTCCTGCATGACGCCGATGGTCTCCTGAAGCTGCACAAGACGGGACTTGAGCTCCTGCACCTTGAGCTCCGCCTTCTGGTAGTTGCGCCTCGTCGCAAAAAGCTGCTTCAATATCTCGCCCGGGTCGAGGTCGAGGTCGTTCAGCTCCATTCCGTCCGGTATCGGAACCAAGACCGACTCGCCGCATTCGGAGCAGTTTATCTGAAGACCCGCGCCCCTGTAGTCGATGACGAGGTTCTTTCCGCAATGCGGACAGTCGAAGACAATGTCCGTATCGCGTATCTCCGCGTCATCTCCGTTTTCCCTCACCGGGACCTCGACCTCTTCGTAGATTTCTTCCGCCATGGCATACCTCCATATAGGTTACGCACATTGTACCAAAAAATCACCAAGTCCGCAAACTTGGAGGCCCCATTTTTTCTTGCTTGCAGACGGCGCAATCGTGTTTTGAGCCCTGTCAGCGTGCGGGCGATTTCTCCGCAACGGCACTCCCGCACAATGGCCGGCGGGTTCGCCGTCGCGTCGGGACTGCTCCGGACGATAGGCTCGTCTCGTCGAACGCGCCGACTCCGGCCAAGAAGTTACTCGCTTCGTCGCGGGTGTCGCCCGATCCGTACGCTACGGGAGTCGCACCACCGCCTCGCGCGTAAG
>JBGUVV010000267.1:0-4036 GCA_045220525.1 Kiritimatiellia bacterium | reverse complement strand
AAGCGAGTCGAACCCGATCTTCTTCCTGATGATTACCGGATATTCCGCCGCGCCGTCCTTCAGCAGCAGGAAGAAGCTCTTGTCGGTGATTTCGTCGTAGATGACATCGACTACGGTTCCTTCCGTCTCTATGACGTGGAGGTCGTGCTGGTGCGGGTTGAGCCTTGACAGGGGAATCGCCATCGGCTGCGGCGGCGCGACGTGTCCGATTACGGAGATCACGTTGTTCGAGAAGAGGCTTGCGTTCCCGACGGGGCAGAACGAGATCTGCCCTGATGCGCTGATGATGTCGCCAGGACTTGGAAGGGGATTTTCCTCGTCGACGATGCGGGCGATGCCGGTGTGGTCCTGTATGAAGATAAGGCCCGGTATGCGACCTGGCGGCTGGGATCGGATGACCGTTCCCGTGATCGAGAAGGCCGCCGGACCCGTCGGCGCGCCGTCGGCGTATCGCAAAAGTTCCGCCGCCGTGCGCAGAACGCCTTCGGCGCGGCACGGAAGGGCGATGGCGAGCACAACCGCCCATGTCGGCAGGACGAATCGTTTCATCGCCGCATAGTATATCAAAATGCCGCGCCCGAATCCGACCTGTACGAAAGTACAGGTTGAACAAGGGTTTGCGCTGACGCGCGACCACGAAAGCCGTCGCCATCGCTTCGCGACGGGCGAATTGACTCGCGCATGCCTTCTCCTGTCTCTCCTGCTCTACCTGCTACCAATGTTGGAGGTGTCGCGAATCGACCTGCGTGATTGCATACTATCGCCATAATATGATATAATTTGCAACCGTCAGTTCGGAACCGGTGGTTGCAGAAGAAAGGAGGCGTAAAATGCGGTTTTATGATAGAGAAAGCGAGATATCATATCTGCGCAAAGAACGTGACCTCTCAAAGAAGGTGGCGCGGCTTACTGTTGTTACTGGACGGAGGCGTGTCGGAAAGACACAGTTGATTCAAAATGCAATGGACGATGAACCTTATATCTACCTTCTTGTGACGCGGCGTTCGGAAATCGACCAATGTGCAGACTTCGTTGAAAAGGTCAAGTCGGTTCTGCCGATTTCAATCTATGGAGACGGCATCAAGTTCGGGACGCTTTTCAAAGCACTAATGGAAGAATCGTGCAAGCGGCCGTTTACGCTTGTTGTCGACGAACTGCAGGAATTCTGGAAGATCGACGAGGGCATCTTCGGAGAGATACAGGGACATTGGGACAGATACCATTCTCGGTCGAAGATCAACTTTGTCACATGCGGCAGCGTGAATACGCTGATGAACAAGATTTTCTTTGACGAGGGGCAGCCTCTGTATGGGCGTAGCACGTCGAAGATGAAGGTCGAGCCGTTTGCGCTGCCCGTTATGAAGGATATACTTGCCGAGTACAATCCCGACTGGACTCCAGACGACTTGCTTGCGCTTTGGACATTCACAGGAGGCGTTGCCCGCTACATAGAAGAACTCATGGACAGGGGATTTGTCACGAAGGACGCCATGATAGACGGCATCCTCGGTGAGCACTCTTACTTCTTCGACGAGGGCAAGTCCGTGCTGGTCCAGGAATTCGGCAAGGAATACGGCACGTACTTCTCGGTCCTCTCTGCCATTGCACGCGGAATAACTACACGAAACGAGATAGAGCAGTTGGTAGGAACGTCAATCGGCGGTTACCTGACGCGTCTTGAGACCGACTACGGGCTTATAGCCCGGCGACAGCCATTTGGGGAGAAAAGCGCGAACAAGGCGAGCCGGTATTCTGTCACCGACAACTTTTTTGCCTTCTGGTTCAGGTTTGTCCACAGGAATGCCGATCTTATCGAGTTGAAGCGGTTCGACGCGCTTCGGGAAATCCTGCGGCGCGACTACGAGGTCTTCTCCGGGCTCATGCTCGAAAGATATTTCCGGCAGAAGTTCGTGGAGCAGCGCATGTTTACCGGAATCGGCGGATGGTGGGATCGAAAGGGCGAGAACGAGATAGACATCGTTGCCGAAGACGAATTGTCGAAACGGGCGCTTTTTGCGGAAGTGAAACGAGACGGCGAAAGGATTTCGCTTGACAGGCTCAGGGAGAAATCAGAGACATTCATGCGTTCAACCGGAAAGTTCTCCGGCTGGCACATAGACTACAAGGCATTGTCTCTTCGCGACATGTGAGGTGTGCTGCGGAGCCCCCTGTCTCCCACTACCTGTACTTTCGTACAGGTTGTCCATGCCGCTGTGGTTTGATAAACTGATTCGCATAAAAAGGAGCAGTCTATGAAATTCACACGAGCAATGTCCGTTGTCGCCGTTTTCGCCTTTGTTTCGCCTTTGCTGGCGCTGGCTAATGAGATACTCTGGAAGGGTGGCGGCAGCACGTCGGCTTGGAGTGACGGATCGAACTGGCAAGGGGGAGTCGCGCCGGGTAACGGGGACATGGCAGTCATACCTGATGGCAAGACAGTGTACGTGTCGTCCACTGATCTATCGTGGATAGCGGCGCAGGGGCTATCCATGATCAGCTTGCCCGGCGCCGACTCTACGCTGTTTGTGACAAACAACGCCTCGGCAAACATTACAGTCCCGGTTTCTGGAATCGGGAAATTCAATGTGTCAAACAACAACAACAGGCTTGAGTTCAATGTCGACAACTCTGCATTTACTGGGCCGTTTCTCTGGATCAACAGCTATGTGGCAAACGACTGGGATCATCCTAATTGCTATGGAATCAATAATGTGATTACAAATGTGGTTGGAGATGGATTGGCGTCGCAATACCTTTCATATCCTGACGGCTATAGTAATATCTGGTACATTTTTGGTGGAACTGGTGCGACGACAGGAGGGAATCGCTCGTTGCTCACTTACTCCTCGCGCATAAACCTGTGCGGGCCAGTCTATGTGGACGGGAACTACCGACTTAGTTCCCAGCAGGGAACTACGCTGACGCTGAAAGGTGGCCTTTTTCATTCTGGCGACCATGCCGTTTGCATAAGTGGAAGTGTCAAAATCACAGGAGATATACCGTGTGAGTTCCTAACTACAAGAGCGAATTTCAGCGGACTTGTTGTGGAGAAATCGGCGGTGCTGGAACTCGACTCGCCGATAACGGCAAGCTCTCCACGTGTTGGAGGACCGGGCACGTTGCGATTTTGCCGTCCATACTTGCTTTCGCAGTCAACGAGTCTTCAAGATGGAAACGCAGGGAACGTTAGCGGCATGATAATCGACTTGAATGGTTTCAACCAGCAATGTGGATATATCCAGAAGATGACAAATACAGGGACTACAGAGGACATTACATACATAACAAGCTCAACCCCTGCGACTCTTACGGCATACGGGGAAACCCAAAACAACGGGAGTTTGTATAGGCCACACCGATACATTTCCCTTTCCATTCGAGGCGCGGCATCATTCGAGTTTAAAGCACGCGACAGAAGCGACGGAGTCTGGCCGGAGATGGAGATACGGAACTGTCCTACGAAGTCCGATACTTCCGGAGGCCTTCGCTCGAGTCGTGGAACGCTAACGCTTGCGGAGACAACCTATTGGCCTAATCTTACGCGGCTTGAGGCGATTGACGAGGGAAAGCTGGTCCTAAATACTGACGGAGTGAATACCAACGGATTTGTTTTTGTCGCGTCAAATGTCGTGAACTCTGCCGTGACCATAGCCGCAAACAAGTGCCTTCATGCAAAATCCGCATACGTTGACGGATGGCTTGAACCCGGTGAGTATGGTGGGGCAGGGGCTGGGTTGGACGCGGCGCACACGCTTTCACAGCTTGGCGGAAGTGGTACTCTACTTGTTGCCGAATGGGGTGGACGAAAGGGCATGGCCATAATCTTCAGATAACGAGAGAAAGATATGGCGGCGCGAATGATGAATAGACGCGTAACTGTCTTTGCAAGACGGCTGGCGATGGCATGCGCATTGAGTGCCGCTCTTGAGGCTGCTGCATGGGTACCGCCTGATAAGAAGATCGTAGCGGCAGGCTGGGACATTTCGTGTTCGACTGTCGAGCAGCTCCTTGAATGCGCTGACGAGTTTGACAGGAC
>JBGUVV010000266.1:0-4127 GCA_045220525.1 Kiritimatiellia bacterium | reverse complement strand
AACGCCTTCTGGGCAAGGAGTATTTTCGCGCCTGTGCGGTCCGAGACGCCCTTTAGGATCTCAAGATTGCGCCTAAGCGCGGCTTCGTCAATGACGTATCTCGGCATCAATCCACCTTGACGGGGCTGAAGGTCTCCTTCCACGGGAGGCCCTGCTTGTTAAGCTCCGCCATGAACGGATCGGGGTCGAACTCCTCGCAGGTGTGAACGCCCTTCTCGGTCCACTTGCCCTCAAGGAACATCTTCGCGCCGATCATCGCGGGAACGCCAGTCGTGTAGCTGATCGCCTGGGAGCCAACTTCCGCGTAGCACTCCTGATGGTCGCAGACGTTATATACATAGTAGTCGACCGGCTTGCCGTCCTTCTCGCCGTGGAAGATGCAGCCGATGTTCGTCTTGCCCTTCGTGCGCGGGCCGAGCGACGCAGGGTCGGGAAGAAGAGCCTTCAAAAACTCAATCGGGATTATCTTCTGGCCCTTGAAGTCCACGGGATCAATGCGCGTCATCCCGACGTTCTCAAGGCACTTGAGGTGAGTCAAGTAGCTCTGGCCGAAGGTCATGAAGAAACGGATGCGCTTTATGCCCTTCAAGTTGCAACCCAGGGACTCAAGCTCCTCGTGGTGGAGGAGGTACATGTCCTTCTCGCCAACCTGGTCGAAGTTGTAGACGCGCTTGATCGCCATCGGAGCCGTCTCGACCCACCAGCCCTTGTCGAACGCCTTGCGGTTCTCTACGGCCACCTCGGGCTTGTCGGCGGCGGGATCAGCCACCCAGTAGCTGCCCTTCGCGGCGACTTCGCGGATGTTGATCTCGGGGTTGAAGTTCGTGGCAAAGGGATAGCCGTGGTCGCCGCCGTTGCAGTCGAGGATGTCGAGTGTCTCTATCGTGTCAAAATAGTGCTTCTGCGCGTAGGCGGAGAATACCTGCGTGACGCCGGGGTCGAAGCCGCAGCCGAGGATCGCGGTGAGGCCCGCCTTCTCAAACCTCTCGCGGTAGGCCCACTGCCATGAGTATTCAAAATGCGCCTCTTCCGGCGGCTCGTAGTTCGCCGTGTCGAGGTAGGAGACGCCCGAGGCGAGGCACGCGTCCATTATCGCAAGGTCCTGGTAGGGAAGAGCGATGTTCATGACGAGATCCGGCTTGAACTCCCTGATCATCGCCGTCGTCGCCGCGACATCCATCGCATCGAGCGCCGCAGTCGAGATCGCGGTCTTCTTCCCGTCCTTGCCGAAGCCGCGTTTTTCTATGTCGGCCTTGATCGCGTCGCAGCGCGCCTTCGTCCGCGAGGCAATCAGCAGTTCGCCAAACACATCGGGATTCTGGGCCATCTTGGCCGCCGCCACCCCGGCGACTCCGCCGGCGCCTATGAGCATCACTCTCGCCATTTTCAGGTATTCCTTGCGTTGATGTCGCAGTCTTGGTAGAACAAGCCGCGCGGCCCGCCCCGTATTGGGATGCGGACCGCGCGAGTGTCGCCGTTACTTCGCGACGTATGCAATCTTGAGGCCCTTCATGGAGATGTTCATCTCCATCGCCTCGTTCATCTTGTCGAGCGGATACTTGTGCGTGATGAGCTTCGTGATCGGAAGCTTGCGCTCCTTCGCCTCCTTGAGGAAGTCGAACGCCTGCACCCAGTCCTTCGCCTGGTAAGTCCAGCTGCCGCACGCCTTGACCTGCTTGTTGCACATGTCGAGGTGCGGGCTGTAGGTCGTGTCGCCGTTGTTCGTGAAGAACCCGAGCTCGCAGAACGAGCCGCCGCGGCGGACGTACTTCCACGCGACAGAAGCCGCCTTGGGCGAGCCGGTGCACTGGAAGACCATCTCGGCGCCCTCGCCGCCGGTGATTTCCTTCACCTTCTCGATCGCGCCGGGCTTGAGTCCGTTCACCGTGTACTTCGCTCCGAGCTTCTTCGCGAAGGCAAGACGCTTCTCGTCGCCGTCGCACGCGATGATGTTCCTGACGCCCATGCAGCGGACCATCGCCAGGAGGAGGAGGCCGATCGGGCCGCAGCCCTGCACGAGGACGTAGCTGTTGAACTGGAAGTTGAAGATCTGCTTCGCCTGCTCGACGGCGTGGACAATCACGGCCGCAGGCTCAATGAGGATGCGGAGGTCGCGGTCCATGTCGCTCACCTGGAAGACGACGCCGCCCTTGTTGATCTTCATGTATTCGCCGAACCAACCGTTCAAATAGTGCTTCGGGCCGGGCAGGAGACCGAAGATCTCGCCGCCGTTGCAGAGCTCGACGATTTCCGGGTGGAACTTGCACGTGTCGCACTTGCCGCACGGCTTGAGGCCCGTCACGATCTTGTCGCCGACCTTGAGCGGCTTGCCTGTGAAGTCGGTCTTCACGTTCTTGCCGAGCGCGACGACCTCGCCGGTTCCCTCGTGGCCAAGCTGCACGGGGCATATCTTGAAGGGATCGCCCTTGTACTCGTGCACGTCCGTTCCGCAGACACCGCAGCCCTCGACCTTGACGAGAATTTCATCAGGTCCGATTGCGGGAATCGCGACCTCCTTGAGCTCCATTTTCCTCGGCTCTACAAGAACCGAAACCTTGCATTTTTTTGGAATCGCCATTTCGTTTCCTTTCTGGTTAAGCGAACAACTCGCGTACCTTTGATATTATAGCATAATTTTCTGCGGTCGCATCAACTAAAATCGCGCCGTCCGCCAGCCGTGGCGATCAGCGAAATCCATGTAAACGCCCCAGTCATACGCAGTCAGATTGTGCTTGCCCGTGCGCAAATGGTAGGATATGCACCCCTCTTGCAGAGGGGACTCCGGCGAGGGAAACTTGGATGCGACAAGCCCCTTCCTTCCATAGAGCTCCCATGCAGGCGATGCGAGAAGCCCGGAGTGGAACTCCCCTTCCTGCCCGGCCCAGGCGTCCGCGCTCGCCGAGCCTATGCAGACAAGCCTCGGCGCCATCAGCGCGATGAACTCGTGCTGGTCAACGCGCCACGCCTTCTCGGCGTTCGCGTGACGCGTGTAGTTCCGGCAGAACCAGTAGGGAAAGACCGAGGTAATCACGTTTACATGCTCGGACTTCGGAAGGTCGATGTGGTTCAATTTCGCGCCGGAGCAGCCGGAGTCGTTGGAGCAGGCCATCGCAAAGCGCCTGTCATAGACTCCTGCGACAAGCGCCGTCTTTCCGCCGCGCGAATGGCCTACGACCGCGACGTGGCCGGCGTCGATCAAGGGCTCTGTCTCTATCCAGTCCATCACGCGGCTCGCGCCCCACGCCCATGCGGAAAGAGTGCCCCATTCGTCTGTCGGCCGATACGGGCGATCGACTTCGGAGAAGACAGCGAACACGCCGCGCGTGTTGCCTGTGTTCCAGTCTGGCGCGATGTCTCCGTTCCAGAACGCAATTGCCGCGTATCCCCGCGCCACGATTTCCTCGGCCGGCCAGAAATCGCTCTTCTTCTCACGCGTGGGGTCGATGTTCTCCGCCGGTGGGCGGTTGCATATGAGGAGAAATGCCGGCGCTGGTCGGTCCTGGCGGGGAATGAACGCCGTTAAGACGAAAGACCCCTTGCCATGCTCCCCGCCATACGTCACGCGCACGCGCTTGCGTATCGCACGCCCGTCCATCATCACTGCATCTGGCTCCTCTGCCTCGAACGAAAGGATTTCGGGGCGCTCCACGGGGCGGCGGCCATACTCCTCCTTGGTGAACTCTTCAAGGAGCTCTGGAACGCGCTTCTTCTCCCACTGCTCGACCGACGTGACTTTCTCGCCGTCGAAAGTCGTCATCAATTCCGGGACGTCCTCAGGCATCGGAACGCCACTGCGAGGAGATGAAAGGCGCACCCAGAGATAATCGAGCTTTTCCGGAATCGAGACTGAAAGACGCCCGCCGGAGAATTTTGCCGCGCCTCGCCCGGCGATGACCTCGGCGTCGGCTTCAAAGCCACTGCCAAAAACGCTGGATAGGTCGAGCGCAAAGTCAGCCGAATCGTTGAGCTCGCGGAAGAGAAGCGCGTAGCCGCCCGTTCCGTCGGCAGCCTCGGAAACAAAGCCCGTCCACGAAACTCCGTCTGGACGCGCCCCGACCGGGTGCATTGTGCCGCCATACCAGCGGTCGCGCTCACGCTTCCAGACCTTGACGAGAGATGCGATTTCG
>JBGUVV010000265.1:0-3426 GCA_045220525.1 Kiritimatiellia bacterium | reverse complement strand
ACTGCAATAGCATCTTGCAAGTCCGCGCATTGGGATAAGTTGCAGAAAACGCGAAATTATCCGCGAAAACTGAAGCGACGGCGGGGTGTCTCCCCAAAGTTTCTACACCACCCGCGACGCGAAGGAGATCGCCAGACTGACAATGCTGCCATGAGCGCTATGCCATGAGCACTGCATAGAGAATCGCGCAGTTGATTACGCAAACTTGCATTACGCAAATCTGCGCAAGCTTCATATTGCATTAGTTGCAGGTTTTTGCTACAATATAGTCACATAAACATGGAGAAGCAATATGGTGAATCCGTTTAAGTATGGGCGAGAGGTTTCTGGCCGTCAGTTTTATGACCGCCAGGAGGCGTTTAATAGTCTATATTCAAAACTTGCTGGTGGATCGGCCAATGTGGTGATGTATGCACCGCGAAGGTATGGCAAGACCTCGCTCGTCAAGAAAGTGCTATCACGCTTTTCAGAGGAAGGCGTTCCTTGTGTCTATTTTGATTTGAACAGGGTTGAATCGCTCGAACGGTTCTGCGAGGCGTATGCGTCTGCACTCTATTCGCTTGTTGGAGGTGCGAAGGGCATAGCTCACAATCTCGCGGAATATCTGTCGCATCTGCATCCGACATTCTCGTTTGGTGGAGAGTTCCCGGTTTCCGTCAAGTTCGACTATGGCGATAAGATGAGCTCCACGTCGCTTGCCGAGGTTCTTGGCATGGCAGAGAAGATCGCCGTCGAGCATGTACATGGACCAATCATAGTTGCGTTCGATGAGTTTCAGGAGATAAAGGGACTGTCCCCCGATCTTCCGCTTGAGGGAATCTTCCGAGGGGTCATTCAAGAGCAGCAGAACGTCCGGTATGTGTTTTTCGGCTCGAAGACGCACATGCTTAAGCGCATGTTCGGCGAAAAGTCTCGTCCCTTTTACAAGTCTGCCGCCACGATAAAGCTTGGCAAGCCGCCGGAGGACCAGAGTCGTGCGTTTGTCGCCGAGAGGTTGGCTTCCTGCGGAATCGGCGTTGATGAAGCGGAGGTCTCTCGCATCGTGGAGATATCCGAGAACATCCCGTACTATCTTCAAGAACTTTCTTCGCAGGTGTTCGACCAAGTCGTGTCCGCAGAAAGGGACTGGGTCGAGCCGGCGGATGTTGATGCGGCGATCAAGGATTTGCTTGCGGAGAATGCAGACTGGTATTTCGAGCAGCTCAAGGGACTCCCTCCATCGCAGCGGGTTTTGGCGAGGGCGCTGGCCGCGGAACCCGTGCGTGAGTTTCCTGCTGAATATCGAGAGCGCCACGCGCTTGGCGTCTCGTCGACGGTGCACACGGCGCTTTTGCGTCTCGTCGACGCGGGAATCGTCGAGTCTGACGAATCTGGATATCGAATAGGCGACCCTTTCTTTGCGCGTGCTATTCTGATGCCTCCAGGGGAAGTTGGACCGGTTAGATAGCGCCAAAGCAATAAATTCTCCAACTGCCTTGGTCGTCGCGTCACTTCCTACACCACCCGCGACGCGGAGGAGATCGCCAAGCTGCTGGCAATGCTGCCGTGAGCGCCGACGGCGGGGAGAAACGCAAAACCCTTGAAAAATGGGCCTCTCGTGGGGTCTGTCCCCAAACTTCTGTCCCCAAACTTCATCCCCAAACTTCTCAAATGTTTCACGCCCTATTTTTGTCTTTATGTGTCTGCGTAGTTGTGATAAAGACGAAAATAAGGTATAATATTCTACGTGATGATTAATAGGAGGAGATTAAAAATGCTTATTGGTCGAGAAAAAGAGCAAAAAAGGCTGCTGATGGCGGAGTCGTCGGAAAGGTCGGAATTTGTTGCCGTATTTGGACGCCGCCGCGTTGGCAAGACCTTTCTGATTCGAGAAACTTTCAAGGACAGGTTCTGTTTTTATCATACGGGACTTGCCAATGCGGGCATGTCTCGACAATTGACGGAATTCAAGAAGACGCTTTGCAAGTATGGCAACAAGAAGTATCGAGTTCCAAAAGATTGGTATGACGCATTTGACCTCTTGGCCGACGTTATAGCGGAGGCCAAGACTCGTAAAAAGATTGTTTTCCTTGATGAGTTGCCATGGATGGACACTGCAAAGTCAGGATTTGTGAGTGCCTTGGAGCATTTCTGGAACGGGTGGGCGTCCGCTCGCGACGACATTGCCCTTGTAGTCTGCGGTTCGGCGACAAGTTGGATCATCAACAAAGTCTTGAACGACCATGGGGGGCTTCACAACCGGGTGACCAAGCGAATACCGCTCAGTCCTTTTTCGCTCCGCGAATGTGAGCGGTTTGTGCGTCAGAATGGCATTGTGCTGAAACGACTTCAGTTGCTTGAGTATTACATGATCTTCGGCGGAATCCCCTATTATTGGGAGCAGATAGAGAAGGGCGAGAGTCTAGCGCAGTGCGTTGACCGCATTCTGTTCGACGAGGAGGGCGAACTGCATAATGAATTTGACCGGCTCTATGCGTCGCTCTTCCGGAAGCCGGCAGCCTACGTGGCCATAGTGACGGCACTCGGCACCCGTAAGATTGGAATGTCGCGTGAGGAGCTGGCCTCGTGTTCAGGACAAAAGCTGAACGGACGTTTCAGCGAGCGCCTCCAGGAGCTTGAGCAATGCGGCTTCATACGCAAGTATGCTCCGCCCGGACGGCTGACAAGGGATGCCGTCTACCAGCTGATGGACAATTTCACGTTGTTCTATTTCAAGTTCATGCACGGCCGCAACGTCAGTGCAGATGAATGGTCGCATGTGTCTCAGTCACAGTCCGGACGCATCTGGTGTGGGTTGGCGTTTGAACGTGTCTGTCTTCAGCATGTCAGTCAGATCAAGGCGGCATTAGGCATTGCAGACGTGCGGACGAGTGCTTACGGGTGGAGCGCAGCGGCTGAAGGCGGCAGGGGCGCCCAGATTGATCTTGTTCTCGCGCGTGGTGATCGCACCGTCAACATATGCGAGATGAAGTACACAAACGGAGAGTTTGTAATTGACGCGGACTACGAGAAGGAACTGCGCAACAAAGTAGACGCATATCAACGGGAAACTGGCACGGAGGACACTCTTCTCCTGACTATGATCACGGCACATGGCCTAAAGGCGAATTCCCACTCCGAATGTGTACAGAAGGAACTTGTTGCCGACGACCTTTTTAGGGACGAAGGTTGACCGGTGGCGGTTTTGGCTCGTCCGTCAACTGCCTCGGCCGTCGCGTCGCTTCCTACACCACCCGCGACGCGAAGGATATCGCCAAGCTGCTGGCAATGCTATCGTGAGCGCCGACGGCGGGGAGAAACGCAAAACCCTTGAAAAATGGGCCTCTCGTGGGGTCTGTCCCTCAAGTTTTCGGAGCTTTGCGACGGCGACGAGCAGAGCCGCCGCTTCGACAAGGCGAGAAAGGCGCGCCTTGCCCTTGGAGAGGC
>JBGUVV010000264.1:0-8114 GCA_045220525.1 Kiritimatiellia bacterium | reverse complement strand
ACGGAACGGACCTACCAGCTTCTTGCGCAGGTCTCTGGCCGTGCTGGCCGCGCGGAGCTTCCGGGCGAGGTGTTCATCCAGAGCCGCGATCCATCGATGCCTGTTTTTCGCCAGGCCGCCGCGGGCGATTTTTCGAAATTCGCCGAAGGGGAGCTCAAGGAGCGCGAGCGCGGGTTCTTTCCGCCGTTTTGCCATCTTGCGTCGGTGGCGCTTAGATCGAAGAACTTGAAGACCGTTGGCTCGTGGGCGGACATGTATGCAAAGTCGCTTCAGGCCTATGCAACGCGGCTCTCCGCCGCAGGCGAAAACGCCGCGAAACTCGTTGTCTCGGAGGCCATGCCGAGTGCGATGGAAAAGGCCGACGGCTGGTATCGGTGGCAGATTGTCGTGAGGGCTCATTCAAATGCGACGATTGTGAGGGCTTGGAGGTGGATTTCCTCCTGCCGTCCGCCTCCAGAAAATCTTCGCGTGGCTCTTGACGTAGATGCCATAGATTTAGTATAATTCACAGTGTCACCAATTAGAGAAAAGGGGGCTATATGAGATTTTCTAAGATTTCCTTGTGCGCGGCAGCGGTCGCGGCGGTTTCTATTGCCTTTGCGGATGCGGGTAATACTTTGGTTGCGTTCTCCACGAAAGGCGATTTCTATATGGACGGCAGCGCCGTTCAAGATGGCGAATGGTATGCGCTGTGCTGGTCGGCGAACGAGACGTTTGGCGGCCTCTCGAGCGAGTGCGAGCCTCTTGTCGAGGGCGACAGGGTCTTTTTGATGGCGCCGCTCGCAGAGGGCGGCAGGTGCCCTGAAGTGGTTTTCCAAATCAAGTCCAGCGAGGCCCCGACGAGCGGAAACTACTTTGTCTATATGCTTGACACTCGCGGTCTCGACGGCAAGCCCTCGAAGGCGGTAAACAAAAAGCCTGCGATGGTCAATGCTACGGTCGCGACCGATGCCAGTGCTAAAGGCGCCAAGGGAACTGAAGCGTCGTCATACGCGATCGGCTCCGAGCTTTCAAAGGATGGCAGTGGCGCTATCGCGTGGAGCGAGAGCGGCGTTGACAATGTTGGCCAGCCGGAAATCAAGTCTTTCCGCATAGACGGCGACCGCGTGAAAATCAAGGTCTCAAACATGCATCCGTCCGTCCGCTACAACATCTTTACTGGCTCTGAGCCTGGCAACATAACAAAGACCACGCTTGACTCCCCTGTTTCGGCCGAGAGCAACAGTGTCGAATTTGATCTTGACAAGGATCAGGGAAAGTTCTTCAAGGTTGGCCGCCAGCCGCTTGCCAAGTGATTTGAAAGGATCGCGAAATGAAAAAGACCGCTCTTCTCACAGTTTCCGCTCTTCTCGCAACTGCGCCGGTTTTCGCCAGCGATGTCGAAGGGTCGAATGTGTTTGGCCTTCTCACCGTGCTGAGCAAGGCGACTGATACGATCGTTGCCGTTCCTTGGTGCGAGTGCTCCACAAACGACAACCAGGCGATTGCCATATCGAATATCGTGAAGACTGCTAATCTCACGGCGGGCGACAAGCTTGCGGCTCTTTCCACCAATGGGGTTTATCTCAACACTTGGACTCTCAAGAGCGGCACAGGCGACGTCCTCTACTGGGATTCCGACAAGACGGTCGTGGAGAGCGGCGTCACGGACACGACGATTGCGGCTGACAAGACTTTTGCCGCTCGCGGAACGGCGATACTTCTCCATCGTCAGAACCCGACGGTCGACGGCGATGCAAAGCCGTTCTACCTCTATGGTCAGGTAGGCACGACTTTAACGGTGACTTCGACCATCGAGAATACTGGTGCTTCTGAGACGACTCCCGTATACACGCTTATCGCGCCTCCGAATACTGAGCCTGTCAACGTCTTGAGCGCATTGACGGGCGCTGTAAGCGGCGACAGCATAGTAGTGCGAAACTTACAGGGCATTGCGAGGACCTATACTTACAATGGCTCGGCTTGGAAGTATCGCGCAACGCCCGTTAGTGCGGAGGAATCGACCGCTTCGGAAATCACCATATCTGCCGGAACTGGCGCTTGGTATGTGAGCCGCAACTCGTCCGCAAAGCCGACTATTACGTGGTCGGGCGTTCCCAAGAAGTAATTTAAGCAGTCAGGAGAAACATGGAAATGAGAAAAGCAATCTTTGCATTGTCTGTAGCAGTGGCGGTTTCAAGCGCCAATGCGAGCTATCTCTATTGGCAGGTTGACTCGTCAACGGCGTCTGGCCTTACCTATGATGGCGCCCGTGTGTTCGCTTCTAACGACAGCGGCGCTACTAAGACTTATCTCAATATTGGCTATGGAGACTTTGACTCTGGAAATTTTATCCCGTTTGCTGGTCAAAAGGTCCAGATTCCCCTCTACGAAGCCGTAGTTGCTGAGATAGACACATCCCTGTATGGAAAGGGATCCGACTATTCTTTCTACATCGAGCTCATCAATTACAGCGACGGCGCTTTTGTCGCGCAGACCGATGTCTCTTCTGCCATGACTTATGCCGATCTTGAGGCCAAGCACTACGTCGGTGCGGATCTTTCGCCTGTCAGCATGGCGGTATGGCATGGCGGCTCCTACACCACGGTGCCTGAGCCTACGTCGGCAATGCTTGTCCTCTTTGGCTTGGCAGGGCTCGCTTTGAAGCGTCGCACGGCGTAGAATGGCTGATAATGCTGAAAATGCGAACGTAGTCGCTCAGACCGAAAGAATCGGGCTGGGCGATTTGGCAATTGCGGCAGTCCTTGCGGGGCTTACCTTCATACTGCTTTGCGTCTGGGAGTTTCCGGGCCTTTATCCAGGCGTCTGGAAGGGCGCGGCGGTCGCTTCGTTCACGCGGCCTGCGCCGTACATAATCCCGGGCTTTTGGACGGCTTGCGCGACTCTCATATACAAGGTCTGCGGCATTGGTCCCTCTGCGACGGTCTTTCGGCTCACAGGGCATCTCGTCCTTGCGGGAGTTGCCGTATGCGTTTACGTGGTTCTCAGGGAGTGGCTGGCGTTTGCGATGCGGATGCGCCCTCAGATATCGCGCCGCCGCACTCTCGTCATGCGCCTTGCCGCCGCGCTTGGCGCAGAGGCGTTTGTCTTGGCTGATCCAGTATGGACGGCCGGGCAGTGCCTTTCGGAGACGGCCATCCTCCTTGCGCTCACCATGGCGGCGACGGAGTTCTTCTTTGTGTTCCTCCGCAAGGGCGAGATAAAGTACGCATACCTTTGCTCGACTATTCTTGGCTTCCTTGCCGCCGAGTCTCCGATGGGCTTTGTGCTTCTCGTGGTGTTTTTCTCAGTGAACATCTTCATAATCAAGGTAATGCCGTCGCTTGAGTCTCCGTTCTTCAAGCCCGCGGTAATGGAAGTCGGCAAGTGGCACATGACCTTCCTCTTCCTCGCGGCGCTGACAGCCGGGATAGCCTTGAACTGCTGGATGTTCGTCATTCACGGAGGCGTCGGCTCCGTAGGGGAGACGATAGGATCGATTCCTCTTACGTACCTTGTCGCATACTGGGGCCGTCTTGCGTCTGCGGCAGAGCCAGGCGCGTGGATTCTCTGGCTTGGCGTCTGCCTCATGCCGTTTGTGGTTGCGACGATAAAGTTTCCGGAGAGCGCAGACGAAGAGCAGTTCCTTTCGTATTCATCCGGCCTCATTTTCTTCTTCTGCGGGGTGCTTGCTCTTTCCCAGTTCTCGTTTATCCCGGCTCTCTGGTTCTGGTCGTACTACAGCGTTTCGTCGCCCTACTTCCTTTCCATGGGGATATTCTGCTGCGCCGCGACCCTCGCTCTGTCGTTGACAATATTTGGCGTGGATGCCCTCTGCCGCAACCACAGGCGTCTTGCCGCGCAGTTCTTCGGCGAGCCTGGCGACGAAGCCGATCTTGGAGAGGCCGGGTCGCTTCATGACGGCCGCAAGCTGCCTCTTGGCCTCTCTCGCTCGACGATCCTCGTTCGCAAGCTTGGCATATTCCTCGTGCCGTCGTTCATCCTTCTTGTGATGGTTCCCGGGCGCGTCAAGACGACGACTCGGGCGATGCTGGAGGTCATAGGGGATTTTGTGGAAGAAGTCGTCCGCGAGGCGGGCGACGCGAAGTTCCTCTTCTCCGACGGCAACCTTGACGACGCCATAGAGCTTGAAAGCGCTCGCGTAGGCGGTGGACTCAGGTGCTATTCCCTCATGGGCGGCGGAGGCACCATGGGCGCATATTTGCGCACCAGGGGGCTGGATGGCGACGAAGAGGACCTCTTTTCCTTCCGGCACGATACCGGAATGGGCCTGCGCAGCTGGATACGCGACAAGCCCGGTCGTCTCGCGGAGTCGGCAGCCCTCATGGGGTTCGATCTTTGGAAGCGCGACGGAAAGGCGTTGCCTCCGATGGGAGGCGTCCTTTCGCGTCCGGCCGGATTTGTCGACGAGGCCGCAAGGCTGGAGGGTGTTCGCGCCGCACACGCGCTCGCCGCCAGGGTGCTTGAGATACACGGCAGGCGCGGCGGCATAAAGAACTGCACCGACAAGACCATTGAGAACGTGTTCCTCACTCTTCAGTGGAGGCTGTCGAGGATGTGCATGTATCGTGGCGAGAAGGACGACCTCACTGGACGCGCGGAAAGCGCGATTGAAGAGGCGAAGATGGCAAAGGCTCTTGACGACAAGAACAGCATCTACCAGAAGCTTGTCGAGACGATGGAAAAGCGCAAGGCGATGATGCTTCAGAGCCTTACGCCGCGCGAAGGGCTCCAGCTTGCGCTCGTGCGGGCTGATTTCACGATGGGCAAGGCGTATGCCGAGACGATAATCGGCGTGGACCCTGACAATCCAGATGCCTGCTTTGCCCTTGGCATGTACTATCTCAAGGAGCGCCAGCTCTCCCGTGCGGAGCTCTTCCTCAAGCGTTGCCTCATCCGCAGGCCGCGTGAGCCTGCGGTGTACAACAACCTCGCCATGCTCCAGATCGAGCAGGGCCGTTTTGACGCTGCGAGGGCCAACATCAACAAGGCGCTTGAGATAATACCAGGTTCTGCGGCCGTGTTGGACACGAAGAATGCGCTTGATGAGGCCGAGAAGGCCGCGAAGGCACCGCAGAAGAAGCTCCGTCCAAGAGTCGAGCAATGACGCTGGCGCCGAAATTCGTCGTTTCGATAGGCGGCGCGGGGATTCTGCTCGCGAAGTCAGTCTTCTATTTCCCGCATGTCGTCGTGAACCGCGATGCGAGGCGCGACCTCTTTCGTCAGCTCTACGCGACGGGAATCCGCACGTTGCCTGTCGTGACGGTGGTCTCGCTTTTCATGGGCATGATCCTGGCCTTGCAGGTAGGCCTTGAACTTGCCAGATTCAACCAGGAGACATACCTTGGCGCGGCGGTTATGCTGACTCTCCTCAGGGAGATGGCGGCGTTCTGCTGCGGAATATGCCTTGCCGCCTGCGTTGGATCGGCAATCGCCGCCGAGCTCGGGACGATGAAGGTGAATGACGAGATAGACGCCCTTGCGATAATGGGGATCCCGCCTGCGCGCTTTCTCGTCGCGCCCCGCATCCTCGCGCTCGTGGCAATGGCGCCGGTCGTCGCGTTCTACTCGGCGATGCTCGGCACGATAGGAGGAGGAGTCGTCGGGGCGACGCAGCTCAACGTCGATTTCAGCCAGTACATGTCGAGTGCGCTTTGGATGGCCACCGACAAGGACCTCTACGTCGGGCTTCTTAAGTCTTGCGTCTTCGGGCTGCTCATAGGAACGATATCGGCGAGCGAAGGGCTCGGCACGTCGCTTGGCGCGACAGGCGTCGGCAAGTCGACGCAGCGGGCCGTCATCGTGTCGTTTCTCGCGATATTGATTTCCGGCTACATAGTTACGAGGCTTTTCTACTGATGAATGTGATAGAGTTCACAGGCGTTACCAAGCGCTTCGGCGGAAAGACCGTCCTTGACGGCCTCACGTTCTCTGTCGCAAAGGGCGAGATATTCGTGATCGTCGGCCCTTCGGGAACTGGCAAGTCCGTCGCGCTCAAGCATGTCGTAGGGCTTCTCGAGCCCGACGCCGGAGAGGTGAAGGTGGATTCGTCGAGAATCGGCTATCTATTCCAGTCCGGGGCGCTCCTCGCATGGATGACCATAGCGGACAACGTGGCGCTTCCCCTGCGCGAGACTACGAGGATGGGGGAGGCCGAAATCGACGCGAAGGTCGCGGATGCGCTTGCGGCCGTCGGGCTTTCAGACGCGGCGGACAAGTATCCGGCGGAGATTTCCGGCGGCATGCAGAAGCGCGCTGGCCTTGCGAGAGCGATCGTCCGCGAGGCGGACATAGTCCTTTACGACGAGCCGACGTCGGGACTCGACCCCGTGACGTCGCTCAGCATAACCAACCTCATCGCGGAGGTGAACGCAAAGCGCGGGATAACGTCGGTAGTCGTGACGCACGACCTCGCCTCCGCGCTCAAGATCGCCTCCCGCATAATGTTGCTCAAGGACGGCAAGGCGGTCGTATGCGAGACGCCGGCCGGCTTTGTTGAGTCTAAAAACCCGTACGCGGCGGAATATGTCGCCGCATCGAAAGGAGAAAAAGCGTGAAGCGCAAGAACGAGACGTTCTCCCAGGCCATCGTGGGGCTGTTCATGGTCGCCGTAATCCTGCTGCTGGCCTATTTCACGATAGTCATATCCGGCGTCGACATCCTCGCAGGCCGCAACCGCGTGCCGATAAGGATTGTCTTTTCGCAGGTTGGAGGCCTCAAGGACAGGGACAACGTCATGTATCGCGGCACCAAGGTCGGAGCCGTGGACCACGTGGAAGTCGGGGAGTCCAATCTCGTCGTCGTCGCGATGATAGACTCGAAGGTCATCCTTCGCAGCGGCTACAGCGCGAGCGTGTGCAACCTTTCCATGCTCGGCGGCTACTACCTCAAGCTGGAGGAGGGAACGGGGGACGCGCTGCCCCTTTCTGAAACGGAGTTCCACGGCGAGACCCCTACCGACTGGATGCAGGACATTTCGCGGATTGCTCGGAACCTGACCGAGTTCACCTCAAGGCCAGAATTGACGGGAGTCCTGACAAACGCAAGCGAGATAGCGATACGCGTGCGCAGGATGGCGGAAAAGGCCGAGGCGATAGTCACGCGCGTAGAGCGCGGGGAGGGAACCGTCGGCAAGCTCCTTTCCTCCGACGACACCGTCTACAACGACATCAAGGCCACTGCCGCCGGCGCGAAGGATATGGTCTCCGGCGCAAAGGATATGGTCTCCGGCGCCACGAAGGCCTTTGACAACATAGCGAAGATATCCGACGATATCCGCAGCAACGGCACCATGGACGACCTTAAGGGCGGCATGGCGGCCTTCAGGAAGGCTGCTGAGGGCATGGATCCCGGCGACCTCATGGCAAAGGCGCGCGAACTTGCAGACAACCTCAACTTGATTGCCCGCGGCATCAGGGAGGGAGACGGGACCCTTGGCAAGCTTGCCAACGACGCCTCTTTGTACAACGAGCTTGACGCGCTTATCAAGGACTGCCGCCAGGTTCTTGACAACTACCGCGACACGACGCCGATATCCACCTTCTCGTCCCTCGCGACAGGAGCTTTGTAGCGCCCGTGCTTCTCGTAGCGGCATCGCTCCTCTTCGCAGATCCGCTCCCTCTCGACATGCCGAGGGCGTCGGCGTATCTCGTAAGGGAGGGTGGCCGCATGCGTCTTGAGGACCGCTACAACGCCATGGACCTCTGGGTCTCGCAGGCTGTTGACGGCCGCTGGATGGACGAGGACGGGCGCATATTCGTCTTGGCGCATCTTGACGCGGCTCCTCCGTCTCTCTCGGCGAGGGAAGCTTCTCTCACGCGCGTTGACGGCGCTGCAGCGCGCATTCCGATAGAGAGACGCGACAAGGGCGCGGTCCGCGCGGCAGTGGAGGCGCTCTCGCCAGTCGCCTTGCCGGAGAAGGAAACTCGCCCAAGGCAGCTGCCGCGCGGATACAAAGACGTCGACTACTGGCACGGCACCAACACGTCGGCCATAGTGTGCGCGTTTCTTCCGGAGAAGTCCGACGTGTGGCGCCTTGCGACATGGCAGCTTGTGGAAGGCGACGACTTCGACGAAGCTCTGAAGGCCTTCGAGGAAGACCTCTTTGGAGACGA
>JBGUVV010000263.1:0-3769 GCA_045220525.1 Kiritimatiellia bacterium | reverse complement strand
GAACTGCCTGTTGCACGCGCGCGATATGAGATGGTAGTGGGCTACGCCCTCGGCCATGCTCTTGACCCTTCTCGTCCTTGCCATTGTATTTCCTCCTTTGTATCAGCGGGGACCGTCCCCGCTGGATGAAGACATGATAGCATAGAACCGGGATTCGAACATTTCCCGAATCTTTCCTGAATCTTTCCCGAATCTTTCCAGATCTATTCTGGCGGAGTATTCTATCGAAGAGAAAAGTCTTGCGAGAAAGCTAGCGGCAAAGCCTTAAGGGCGCGCCGCAAAAATGTAATGCAAAACAGATATGTTGCAATAACGAAAGGTTTGGCGGCGAAAAACAGCAACGCCGCAAGGGTGTCTCCCCGTTGCACACTATGGATCAATGTAGGTAACTATCTCGGTGAAAGGGTCGCGGCTTTGCGCCATAGGCAATCAGGCATGGAGCCCCGTCGGCCTATCGGGCTTTGCCACCGTACTTAAGTATCCATTCGTCCACGGAGCCGAACATGGGGTGGCAGTTGGAATATACGTCGTCGGACTCTTTCCACGTCTCCCATAGCGTGGTGGCTCCGCGCTCCAGCATGTGCAGCCATCCGGGATATCCCCTGTGCAACACGATCCGCCGCGCAAGGTCCGTACGTCCGTTCTCGGAAAGGCACATCAGCATGTATCTCGTCGAGAAGATGCCAGTCGTCGGCGCACACCCCTTCTCTTCGACCGCCGCGACGAGCCTTGCGAAAGCCGACTCGCGCTGATTGTCCGGGACGAGGCCGAGGTAGAGCCCTATCGCCTGCGCGGACTGAGTTCCATTTGCAACGACGCCGTCCTTGACGTATGTCGAGATGAAAGCGCCGCGAATCTTCTCGGCAAGCACCGCGAACTCCTTCTCGTCGTCCACACGCCCGAGCAGTCCCGCAAACTTCGCGGTCAGCGAGACGAAGCGGTGCCAATGTGCGGTCGCGGTGCATCCGTCCGGTGCGCGCTCCAGGGCCTCGTGGTCGCCGATGCAGCTGGGGACAAGCCCGTCCGGGCACTTCTCCGCGACAAGCCTCACGTACCGAGCGCATACGGGGTAGAAGTCCAGTGCTCGCTTGTCGTCGTAGTGGCGCAGAATGCCGTCCATGAGCTCGGGAACGGCGAGCGACCAGGAAATCGGGCCAGACCTTCCGCCAAAGCCCCTTGACGCGATGCCGACGTAGGGCGCGGTCTCGGTGATCCATCCGTCATCCTCCGCCTCGTCCGCAAAGTCGCGCAGTATCTTTAAGTAGATTTCGCACATGTCCCAGTTCATCATATACGCCTCGCAGGTGGCAACGATGTCGCCGCCATAGCCAAGCCGCTCGCGTCCGGGGCAGTCCGACTGCACCCCGCCTATCATGTTCGCCTGGAACGTGCGACGGCATATTTCGTGAATCGCCGCAAGGTCGGAATTGTCGGCCTTGAAGGCCCTCGCCTCGTGCGGGGGAAAGTAGGATGGCAACATTGAACGGACTTGCCTAAGAGGGTATTTTACAAGGTGCTTTGCTCCGCGAATCTCGGCATAGCGAAAGACGTGCCAGGTGAAGCGAGGGGAGAATATTTCGGATTTGAGGTCCCTCGAAATAATCATCCCGGGCGGAAGCGTCTGCGGGCCGCGGCAGATGTACACGTCGCGCTGGCAGGCAAGGTCGGGGGCGCCAGGCCCGCCCCTGCCAGGGCGCTTGATCTGCCCGGCCGTCTGCGTGAGCGGATTGACCGTCCCGTCGGCATTGAGCCGCTCGCCGTAGATTATCTCGATGCGGTTGCTGCGAGGCTCGTCTCGAAACGTGAAGGACGGCACGCCGGATGCGTTCACGCCGAAGTCCACGACCTGCACTTCGCCTTCCTTCAGCCACTTGGCCTCGCCGTGGTGGATGTCGAACGTTCCCATCTTCGGATTGCCGCGCGGCCATTCGACAATCTTCCCCTTTGGCCCCTTCACAACTGCCGCCAGCTTCCATGGCGGCCTACTTGAAGGGCCAAAAGGATCAATCGCGGTTTCATTGAAGCGTGCCCCGTCAATTTCCACGCCAAGATAGACCGAATTGCGGATAATCTCCGTCTCGCGCCACTTCCATTCGAGCGGCTTGTCGACTCCGTCGATGGAAAGCTTGAAGCAAGGCCGTCCGTGCGCCAGCGACTCGCGAAAGCACTTCGAACCCCAGAAGCGAAGCGGGGGCAAGTTGTAGAATCCGTTGCCGAGCCGAACACACACCCTGTTCGTCGCAGGGTAGGATTCAAGCTCGAACCCATTCGTGCTCGTTCCCAAGTTAAGAACGGGCGTTGCCTTCAGCGTCCTCGTCGTAGTCGAATATATAGTCTTGTCATAGACGCTCCAAAGCGCGTCGTCCGGCGACATGTAGGCGCAGTGGATGAAGAAAAAACCGAACCCCGCGCAGGCGAAATGGACTTTCGCCTCTGTGACTCCTTCCGGCAGCACGAACTCGGCCATGAACTCTGGCGCGGGGTCTTCGTCGTACCAGTCCGCGCCGTTGCGCTCGGGCCGTCCGTCGCCGATCCACGGCACGTCGTCGAGCGTCGCCGCATTCGACGCGCACGCCGCTGCCAGCGCCGCCAGATGCATTACACCGACAATCATTATGTATTTCATGTTGTCAAAGATACAGGCAGACCATCTGTCAGGTCTTTCTTCCGACAAGGCCGCAGACGAGCGACCTAAGAAACTCAGTGTCGCCAGGAAGGTCTTTCAGCGCGGCGACTGCGGCGAGAGTGCATTCTTCGGCGAGGCGCTCCGTCTCTGCGCGAGGGAGGGGCGAGTCGCCGTCTATGAGATCGTCCTCGTACTGGAACGCAAAACCGAGGTTGCGCGCGAACTCGCCGAGCCGCCCTACGGCAACATCGTCGCCTCCTGCGGCAAGCGCACCCATCTTTGCGGCGGCGATGAAGAGATCAGCCGTCTTGTGGAGATAGACGAATGGAACGTCGCGCACTCCCGCCACGTCCTCGACCTGGCCGCGGACTACGCCAAGCCCCATTTCGCCGAGGACTTCGACAACTGCGGCGGCGTTGCGCGGCGTCTTCGCGGCCTCACGGAAGGCGAGCGAAAGAAGCGCGTCGCCTACGAGAATCGCATTCGCCTCTCCGAACTTCTTCCACACCGTCTGCTTCCCGCGCCGCTCGACGTCGTTGTCCATTGCGGGCAGATCGTCGTGCACAAGGGTGTAGTTGTGGAGAAGCTCGATGGCGACAGCCGGATGGATGGCGTCCTCCGCCCTTCCGCCGGCCGCGACCGCCGCGTGGAGGCAGACAAGTGGCCTTATGCGCTTGCCGCCTGAGCCGACTGCGTAGCGCATGGCCTCGGAGAGCACTTCCGGACGCTCGCCGGCGAGCGGCAGGGCTTCGTCAAGCGCCCTTTCGACAAGACTCAGGAAATCCATGGCATCAGCCGCCTGTCGCGGCCTCCTCCTTCGCGATTTCAACTCCGCTCGAGCATCCAAGTCTGTTCGCCCCAGCTTCGACTAGAGCACGTGCAGTGGCAAGGTCGCGTATTCCGCCCGCCGCCTTTACGCCCATCTTCTCGCCAACTGTTCGACGCATGAGCCGAACGTCGCGGACAGTCGCGCCGCCCGAGCCAAAGCCCGTGGAAGTCTTCACGAAATCGAACCCCGTGCGCTTCGCGATTGTGCATCCGAGGGCAATCTGGGACGTGGTGAGGTTGCAACATTCGAGGATGAGCTTGAGCGTGGCGTCGCTCCTGAACGTCCGGCACGTGCGCACCCACTGCAGAAGCTCC
>JBGUVV010000262.1:0-4114 GCA_045220525.1 Kiritimatiellia bacterium | reverse complement strand
CGGGCGAATGGTCGCGTCACCGAGGCTTCCTTCAACATGCTTGCGCCCGGCGACTATACGCTCTGCGTTTCCGTGGGCTCGCGCCAGGGCACGCCGAAGATTGCACTGCCGCTCGCCGGCGGCAAAGACCGCCGCTATCCGCTTGGACGAATCTCAGTCGCTTCTTCCCGTAAAGAACCCAAATGAAACTTCGCGTACTTTGCGAACTTGGCGTGAGATATGTCCGGGAGATCTTCAATTGCCTTAACGGATAAACCGCATATGAAGACAGTCAAGTTGCTTGGAAGCCTTTCCGCCGCGGCGTTGACGTTCGCGGCGTGTGCAGGCGAAATAGACCTTTGCTCGGCGCGAATCACTGTCGCCGACGGCGAGAGCAAGTCGCAGAAGCGCGCGGCGGATGAACTGGAGAGACACCTCGCGCTCATCGCGGGCGAGAGGCGTCCCGCAGACGGCGGCTGCGAGTTCGTGATCGGTCGTGTTGCCCCCGGCAAAGTCGCGGCGAAAGACTGGGAGTCGCATGCGTTCTTCGACGGGAAGACTGTTTATTTCTGGGGCGACGACGGCGGCAATGGCGAGCGGGTGCGCGGCGGCTCGCTCTTCGCGGTGTACGGGTTCCTCGAAAAGGCGCTGGGCGTCAGATGGGTCAGGCCTGGCGACGATGGAATAATCTGCCAGAACCGCACGGCAGTGACGGTTCCCGACGGCTGGACGTACCGATTCTATCCGCCGCTCGAGAAGAGCGACCTGCGCGTTGGGGCGTACCCGAAGAAGAATGTGGACTTCGACGCGTACGGATTCAGACGCCGTTACGATCTTGACGTCATTCCAAAGGAACTTTTGGACGTGTTCGATTTGTCCCGCATGCGGTCCGACTACTGGGACTTCCGCCACTGGACGATGCGCCAGCGTCTCCAGTCGCGTGCGCCATACACCTATGGACACGCTTTTACCAAGTGGAACGACAGGTTCTACGATTCGCATCGCGAGTACATGGCTATGTGGAACGGCGCGAGCCGCGGGCATTCCAAGAAGGAGAACGGGAAGTACGTCCACCTATGCTACTCCAACCCCGGCACGCAGGACCAGGTCATCCGCGACTGGCTTCAGGGCGGCACGAACGAGTACCTTAACATCTGCGCGGCAGACTCCCGCACTACGCACTGCCGCTGCGACGCCTGCCGTGCGCTCGACTCCGACTTGCCCGGCGAGGACTTCCTTGAGACGAAGAGCGACCGGCAGGTCTGGTTCTGGAACAGGATCGCGGAGAAGGCGAGGGCGGTCCGCCCCGACGTGAAGCTCATCGCGTACATCTACGCGAACTACCGCAAGCCGCCGCGCAGGTGGAAGATCGAATACCCTGACAACCTGATCGCCGGCGTCGTCCCCTCGATCTACGACGATTCAAACGCGCTTATCCTGGGATGGAAGGAAAAAGGCCTCAAGTCGTATTTCGTGCGGCCCAACTACCTCTGCTACAAGGGCGCGATGCCGCGCGGGCTTGAGAGGTACCTCTTCGAGGACTTCAAGGCGAACCTGAAGCTCGGCATGATCGGCGTTGACGAGGACAATATGAAACGGTCGTTCTCCATGGTGGTGATGTTCGAGTTCTACGCGCTTGCGCGCGTCATCGCCGACCCGACGCTTACCTTCGACCAGGTGGAGCGCGAGTGGCTGAGCCAGTTCGGCGCGGCGGCGGGGGAGATGAAGGAGTATTACGGGCGGGTGCGCAGACGCGGCGAGGCGGCGAGAATATCCATCATGAAGGGCGGAGACGCGGCCCACGTGCTAGACGACAGCGAGCTTGCCCGGCTGATGACGTTCGGCGGCAACGACCAGGCGTCGCTCGACGGCGACCTCTCGGTGATTGCGCGTGCGCTTGCCCGCGCGGACCTTTCCCCGGCGGAGCGGAAGCGGGTCAACGAGGTGCGATTGGTGGTGGAGCATGCGAAGCTCACGCTGGACTTCGTGTCGAAGGCGCCGCCGGAAGGCGTGACGGACGAGTTCCTTGCCGCCGCCAGGAAGCTGAAGGATTTCCGAATAAGGCACAACGGCGACATGCGCGAGGCGTGGCCGATGCTCTTCTCCGACAAGAAGCTCGAGCGCCCGCTCTGGCACCGTGTCCATGGCCTACATCGGGCGGCCCAATGATTCTGGATAGAATCTATTCGACGGGGTAATGGTCTCGGCGACGAACTTCTCGAAGAACCTCGACGCGGCGGTGATGCGCCTGACGCGCCACGACCGCCCGGATTGGCCGTACTTCTAGCGGCGCAGACTGTTGACATTGCCGGATTCTTTTTGGTAGAATACGCGCCAATGAATAACATTCTTCAGTTTGCGGGCTACTTTAGCTACGGCTTTACGCCGGAGCGGGTTCGTGCCTGCTGAACAAGGAGAATTGTTCGCTGATGCATGCAACGGCCCCGCTTCAGAAGACGCGGAGCCGTTTTGCTTTATGCGGACGGCAAGGAGAAAAATGGGAGACCTGAAAAAGACAAGGGAAGAGATCGACGAAATCGACAGGCAGCTGGTGCAGCTGTTCAAGCGCAGGATGCATCTTGCTGGCGACGCGCTCAAGGCGAAGCTCGGGGCGGGGCTTCCGGTGCTCGATCCGGCGAGGGAGCGCGAGATTATGGCGCGTGTCGCGCGCGAGGCAGGCCCTGAGATGGAAAACGAGGCCCGGATCGTGTTCTCTACTCTCTTCTCCCTTTCCCGCGCAAAGCAGAACTCCGAGCTTCATGGCGGCGGCTTTGCGGCAGAGCTCGAAAAATCCATGAAGCAGGGCTTCGCGCTTCCCTCGAGCGCGACGGTGGCCTGCCCCGGAGTAGAGGGCGGCTACTCGCAGCAGGCCGCATGCCGCATGGTGAAGTTCCCCTCGATATTCTACTTCAAGAGCTTTGAAGACGTGTTCGCCGCGGTGGAAGGGGGAATGTGCGACTGCGGCGTCCTTCCAGTCGAGAACTCGAAGGCGGGCAGCGTCACGGGAGTCTATGACTTGATGGCCCACCACTCGTTCCGCATCGTCAAGGCCGTGAAGCTCCGCATACGCCACGCTCTCCTTGGCGTTGACGGAGCCTCCCTCGACGGCATAGCGGAAGTCGTAAGCCACCCACACGCCCTTGCGCAGTGCACGGGCCTATTCGCGGCGCATCCCGGCTTCAGGTCCCTACCAGCCTCCAACACCGCCGTTGCCGCGAAGGAGCTTGCCGCGTCAGGGCGCAAGGACGTGGCGGTCATCGCCTCGCGCGAATGCGCCGCGCTCTACGGGCTCAAGGTCCTCGCGGAGGACGTCTCCGACGTCAGAAGCAATTTCACGAGGTTCATCTGCATATCGAAGTCGCAGGGGATAAGCCCTTCGGCTGGGAAGATATCTCTTATGATGAGCCTCGGGCACCGCCCCGGCGCACTTGCCGACGTGCTGATGCGCTTTGCCGCCGCCGACATAAACCTCACCAAGCTCGAGTCCCGTCCGGTGGAGGGCTCCGACTTCGAGTTCAGGTTCATCTTCGAGCTTGAGGCGTCGCTCGGCGACGGGCGGACCGCCGCGCTTCTGGATGGGCTTGCCTGCGATCCTGACATAGAGCATTTCACGTTCCTCGGCGCATACGAGGAGTAAGGAGAAAACCATGATAATAGTTCTGAAAAAAGGCGCTGACAGAAACCAGACCGAGTCGCTTCTTGGATGGCTGCGCGCAAGGGGAATAAAGCCGAACGTCTCCACCGGAGACCGCGAGACCGTAATCGGCTGCGTCGGCGACGTCGCGAAGATGGACATTGGACTTGTCCAGGCGCTGAGCGTCGTCGAGAGCGTCCAGCGGATACAGGAGCCCTACAAGGCCGCCAACCGCAAGTTCCACCCCGACGACTCCGTGGTCGACTGCTCCGGCGTGAAGATAGGCGGCGGGAACTTCCAGGTCATAGCGGGCCCGTGCAGCGTCGAGACCGTCGAGCAGATGGTTGAGGTCGCCAAGGGCGTAAAGGCCGCCGGCGCGACGATGCTGAGGGGCGGCGCATTCAAGCCGAGGACTTCCCCCTATGCGTTCCAGGGGCTTGGCAAGAAGGGGATCGACATCCTCCTCGAGGCGAAGCGCGAGACGGGCCTCCCCATCGTGAC
>JBGUVV010000261.1:0-2689 GCA_045220525.1 Kiritimatiellia bacterium | reverse complement strand
TCTAGTGACGAGAATGCGGAGTGCTGTGTTCCAGGCGAGGATAAGCCCGAGGATCGCGAGAAGCGCGGCTATGACGGTGGCGAGCCTCGTCGTCGTCCACCAGGGCGGCCGGGAGAGAACCTGGATGTCCAGTGGATCGTTGACGACGATGGAAATGCCCGTGATGCGCGGGATGATCGAATTCGGCCGCCAGAGTTCCTTTTCCATCACGCAGACGCCGGTCGCCCGGATGCGGAAGTTCTCTCCGAGCGAGCGGACGGCAGACTCGTCGGTGACGACAATGTCTACGGAACGGCGCTCGTCCTCGATAGAGAGGATCGCCTCGTCGTCCTTGTCGCGTCGTATTCGCCTGACGAGTCCTGTGAGCTCCACCCATTTGGCGTGCATATGCGCATTGAGGCGCGGACGTCCGGCGGGGTCGGTCGTCAGTTCTGCGGGAGAGGTCTTAAGGACGGTCCGGCCGGCGTTTGCGTACGCTTCGCGCGGACGCCAGATGGCTCGGGTCAGATTGATGTTGTAGATGTCGGTTTCCGGGTAGCCGACTATTTCGATGGTGCTTCCTGGAACGGGAAGCTGTCCTTCGGCGAGCTTGGCGAGAAGCGGCCAGCCCTTGTCCGTTCGGATCAGCACCTTGTCCTTCTGCCAGACTGCGAGGACGGTTCCTGCGGTTTTGCGGCGTCCGAGCGTGGAAATCGACTTGGGCGTCATCGAGACAGTGTCGGAGATGTCCTTGGCGGCAAAGGGGTCGTCGGGGAAACACTCTCGGATGGTGATGTCTTGGACCGCGCAGAGGTTGATGAAGTAGTCGCTGTAGGCGCGGCTGTCGGTATCGCGGGAGCAGCATCCCGTTATCGAGACCTGTGCATTGAGGAAACGCGCGGACAACGGTTCGACGTCCTCGTCCGTCGCAAGGGCGGCGAAGACGCGTTCGTCGCCGCATTCAAGGATGAAGTAGATGTAGTTCGGGTCGATTTCGTCCCTGAACACGTTTCGCATGATGCCGTCGATCGTAACGAGGCGGAAGAGGTGTCTTCCGGAGAGAAGCTCTCCCGCCGTCGCCTTCAAAGGAATCGGACTTGGGTCCTGCCTCAGGAATTCCGCCTTGTCGCAGTCGGCATGCACGATCCCGATTCTGTTCGAGAGCATGTTGGTGTGACCTTGGAAGCGATAGACATTGCCGGGCCTGATCTTGCACCAGTCGCCGGGGAAGGTGTTCAGCTCGATGGCCCCGGTCGCATCCTCGGCATAGAAGCTGCCGCGCGTGAAATGGGGTGGCTGGGTGATGCGGACGGTGATGTCGAACGTGCGTCCGGCAGGTTCGTAGCGTTCTGTCGCACGGCCGAGTTCCGCGGCCGTATGCAGGACCGCTGCGGCAATCATGGTAAGAGCAAAGGACATTGGCGGTATTTTACCATATTCAGGCGGATCTGCACATGCTACACGAAAGTGTATCTACTCGTTGGAAGTCGGAAATGATACAATCTCGCTTGATATGTATAAGAATAATCACATTGCAAATGCATCGAGTCGGCGTGAATTTCTCGTCGGAGGTGCGTCTCTTGCTGCAATGGCCGCGTTGCCGTCGTTTGGCGTGACGGAAGATTCGCGTCTTGCAGCGACGAAGGAATGGTTCGTCAAGGCGCAGTACGGAATGATGCTGCACTGGGGGCTTTATTCCCTCATAGGAGGCGAGTGGAGGGGGCGGACTATGAAGAAGCCCTATCACATCGCCGAATGGGCTCAGCAGTATTTCCGCATACCCAATGCGGAATACGCAGGGCTGGCGAAGGCGTTCAATCCCGTCTGCTTCAATGCGGACGAGTGGGTGCAGATTGCCCGAGACGCTGGCATGAAGTACATTGTTTTCACGTCGAAGCACCATGATGGGTTCGCTATGTTCCGATCGAAGGTCTCGTCGTTCAACATTGTCGATGCAACACCGTTTGGACGGGATCCCATCGAGGAACTTGCCGAGGCGTGCCGCAAGCACGGGCTCAAGCTCGGCCTTTACTATTCGCAGGACCTCGACTGGCACGAGAAGGATGGCGGCGGCGAGCAGATGGGCAAGACTTGGGGAGACGGTACTGCCTACTGGACGAACAACTGGGACTTCCCGAATCCAGCCGAGAAGGACTTCTCCCGCTACTTCGAGGGCAAGTGCAAGCCGCAGGTGAGGGAGATCCTCACCCAGTACGGAGACCTCTGCCTCATATGGTTCGACATCGGCAACACTCTGACCGAGGATCAGGCGTTCGATCTATATTCGATGGTGCGGACACTTCAGCCGGGATGCCTCGTGAACTCGCGCATTGGCGGCGGTTCAAGGCAGGGGACGAACAAGCGCATCGTCTGCGACTACACGTCCAGCGGCGACAACGAGATTCCGAAGACGCTGGCCGAGCGCAAGGGCATGCTCTACGAGTCGTGTGCGACGACGAACGACAGCTGGGGCTACAAGCCGACGGACCAGAACTGGAAGAGTGCCGAGACGATTCGCCGGACGCGCGAACACCTCAAGTCGATCGGCGCGAACTACCTCTTGAATGTCGGGCCAGACGGCCTCGGACGCCTCCCGGCCCCTGCCGTGGCGGCTCTTCTTGCGGCGCGATAGAACATGACAAGCTTGGGTAAAACAAGGAATAACAACGAATACCAATACAAGGAGCCATCAAGATGAATCAGTTGAAAA
>JBGUVV010000260.1:0-2529 GCA_045220525.1 Kiritimatiellia bacterium | reverse complement strand
GAGTTCAACCCGATGATGGGCCACCGCGGCTGCCGTCTCTGCGTCACCTACCCCGAAATCGCCGTCATGCAGACGAAGGCCGTCATCCGTGCGGCCATCAACGTGCAGAGGCGCCACAAGGGCTGGAACGTGAAGCCGGAGATCATGATCCCGCTCACTGGCGACGTGAAGGAGTTCAAGTTCGTCAAGGACATCGTCGTCCACATCGCGAACGAGGAGATCCAGTCCGCCGAGATCAAACTCAACTACGAGGTCGGAACGATGATCGAGGTGCCGCGCGCGGCGCTCGTCGCGGGCGAGCTCGCTGAGGAGGCCGAGTTCTACTGCTTCGGCACGAACGACCTCACGCAGATGACGTTCGGCTTCTCGCGCGACGACGCGGGCAAGTTCCTCGGCTCTTACTACGACAACAAGATCTACGAGAACGACCCGTTCGCCCGCCTCGACCAGGTCGGCGTCGGCAAGCTCATGCAGATGGCTGTCTCGGAGGGCAAGAAGACCCGTCCGAAGATCCACTGCGGCATCTGCGGCGAGCACGGCGGCGATCCGTCGTCCGTCGAGTTCTGCCACAAGATCGGGCTCAACTACGTCAGCTGCTCGCCGTTCCGCGTGCCGATTGCGCGTCTCGCGGCGGCCCAGGCGGCTCTGCGCAAGTAATTGCGCGGCATGCTTGTCGATTGTGACATCCAACGGGCGTTCGCCCGTTGGATGTTGTGTTTTGCGCTTAATACGGACCCCACGCCGGTGCTGCTGGAGAGGGGCGGGGCGGGAGGGGCGCAAGTGGCCGCCTGTTGGAACTGTTGCGGGGGGATTGGGCGGAAATGCGCGTTTTACAATGGTTTCGCGGGGCTTGCCCCCCCCCCCTAAAAAATTTTTCAGATTTGAACTAAATTTGAACTTCGTTTGGTATAGTATTGGTGAAATGAAAAAATCGATGCTATTACTTGGCTTGCTCACCGCCGCATTCGCACGGGCGGACGATGCCGTCGGCTGGATGCGAGTGTCTGTGCCGACCAATGACGTGGTTGACGTGATCCTGCCGTTCCGCCCCTTCCCAGGGCAGTTCGTCGGCTCCCTTCTCTACGGGCCGTTCGTCGGGGACGGAGGAGACGCTTCGGACGCGCTTTTTGTCGTAGGTGCGTCTGGCTGCGCTCCGACGGGGCTTGTCTATTCTGCCGGTGTCTGGTCGGATCCTGCTACCAGCGAGGAGGCGCATGTTCCAGTGTCCAATGGTGACGCGCTGCTTCTCGTCCCCGCAGACCCGCAACCTTTCGACTTCTATGTCGCCGGACTCTTTCCGCTGGCTGGGCTGTCCCGGTGTGCCGCGCCTCTGTTCGCAGACATCGAAATAGACTGGACAAATTCCACTGCGCAACTGACAATTGAGACGGGCGGCATCCCGACGGATCTTCTTTTGTCTGACAATGCCGTTTTCGCCGATGGCAATGTTTCATGGCGCCACCTGACTAGATTTTCCGCCGATTGGCAGAGCGTTGCATTGGACGATGTATTCGCCGGACGAGCTCCCACCAACTGCCTCTATCTCGTCTCTGATGCAGTGAGCGACGCAGACGGCGACGGAATCCCAGACGGTGTCGAGAGGCTTGTTTACGGAACCTCGCCGCTCATAGCAGACACCGACGGCGACGGCATACGAGACGGGCTTGAGATTGCATGGGGAATGGATCCGTTGGAGGACGAAGGGCTCGGGCGGTGGCGATTCTACGAGCCGTTTGAGCTGCCCGACGTCAGGCTCGGCGAGCTTTCAGGGCAGCATGGCTGGCGCGTCAACGACCCGGCGTCGGCCGTGGTCCAGACAAAGACGGCGCACACCGGCCGCGCGGCGCTGCGCCTTTCAATGGACGACGAAGACGCCGCCCCCGTGTTCGTCGAGCAAACTTTAACGAATGCGAGCGGAGTCGTGTGGATCGACTCGTATTGCATTGCGACGGCCGCGCATCTCCGACCAGATGAAAATGACGGTTTGGGAGGTGCCAGCGTGTTCTTCTCTGACGGCGGACACCCCGTAATGATCGACGATGGGGCGTTTAGGACGAACGAAAGCGTGACGGTTGCCCTTGGGGAATGGGTTCGCTGCACTCTGTGCCTTGACTATCCCGCCAGGGCGTGGGACCTTTATGTAGACGGGGCTATTGTTGGCGAGGGGCTTGGCATGGGCGCGACGACGGGTCGGTTCGAAGGAATCGGAGCGCACGGCAGCGGCGAGGCGTTCATGGACGACATTGTGATCTCGGATTCGCGTCCGTTGGGGCTTTCGTCCGACTGGGATGCAATGCCCGACGAATGGGAATTCAGGCATTTTGGCTCGCTCGACAGGGATGGCTCTGGCGATGCCGATGGCGACGGCGTTTCCGACTTGGAGGAATTCCGGCACCGCACGAATCCGCTTGTTGCGGACACCGACGGCGACGGACTCTCGGATGCCGTCGAAGTGAACTTCTACGGCACGTCGCCGCTCTCCGCCGACACCGATGGCGACGGCGTTCCAGACATGAGGGAGATTGCAGA
>JBGUVV010000259.1:0-2600 GCA_045220525.1 Kiritimatiellia bacterium | reverse complement strand
GGGGCTCGCATGGGAATCGCCGCGCAGGGCACCGGCATCGGCGAGGCGGCCTACCGCGCGGCGCGCGACTACGCCGCGAGCCGCAGGCAGTTCGGCGTCACGATCGACACGTTCCCTGCGCTGCGCGAGATCCTTTCGACGATGAGCGTCGAGCTTCAGGCTTCGCGCCTTCTCACCTACTACTCGGCGAAGTGCGTCGACCTGGAAGCCGGCCTTGAGCGGAAGTTCGAGACCTTAAAGGGCTCTCCCGACGCGGCAGCTGTGCGCACGAGGATGAAGAAATATGCCGCGTTCAACAAGATGCTTACGCCCATGGCGAAGTACTACGGCTCGGAGATGTCGATGCGCAACGCGATGTCCGCGATATCGGTGCTCGGCGGCTCTGGCTACATGAAGGACTACCCTGTCGAGCGCTATCTCCGCGACAGCCGCATAGCGACGATCTACGAGGGCACTTCCCAACTGCAGGTCGTGGCGGCTACTGCCGGAGTCTCCGGCGGTCTTGTCGCGCAGGTCATAGACGACATCCTCGGCGAGGGATGGGCTTCTGCGCATCCGCGCATGGCCGACCTCCTTAAGAGGCTTGACGACGCCGTTGCCTTCACGAAGGGCCGCGAGGATTCGAAGTCCTACCACGACCTTTCTTCGCGCAGGCTCGTGGATGCCGGAATCGCGCTCGTCGTCGCGGCGCTTTTCGTGAAGGCCGAGGAGCGCCTGCCCGCAAAGAAGGCGGCTCTCTGGCACTGGCTCAGCAGGCAGTTCCCGCGCGTTCGCGCCGGACTGGAGGAAGTTATGTCTGGCTACGTAGGGGACGTGGAGGAGTTCGATACGCTCGCCCCCATGCCTGCGGAGGCGTGAGGACCTTGGAGTGAATCTTTAGGAAGGAAAAGACCATGATAAAGGAAAGCAGCGTCGGGAAGCGCATACGCAGCTATCGGGAAAACCTCGACATGAGCGTTTACGACCTTTCCCAGAAGAGCGGAATCGACGAGAAGGTGATCAACTCCATCGAGAAGGGCGAGGTCATCCCCGCGCTTGGAGTGCTTACGAAGATTTCGCGCGCCCTCGGCCAGCGCCTCGGGACGTTCATGGACGACCAGTTCAAGCCCGATCCCATCATAACGCGCGCCGTCGACCTCGATTCCGTGAAGGTCGCCAAGGAGGGCGTGAACACGCTCGGGTACTCGAGCCATTCGCTCGCCCTCGGCAAGCCAGACCGCCACATGGACCCGTTCCGCATCGAGTTCGCCGCGAACGGAGTCGACGATTCCTCTTCCCACGAGGGTGAGGAGCTCATAATATGCCTCGCGGGCCAGGTGGAGCTCGTCTACGGCAACGACTCGTTCGTGCTTGAACCCGGCGACACGGCCTACTACAACGCTGTCGTAAAGCACTCTCTCAAGGCGGTCGGCGGGAAGCCGGCCAGCATCTACGGCATAGTCTACATGCCGTTCTGATCTGGAGGAATCTGTCATGGCGTGGTTTCAGCAAAAGACCGAGAAGCCGAGCATCCCGCCCGCGAAGGCCATTTGGGCGGTCTGCCCGAAGTGCAAGAGCCACTTCTCGAAGGCGGCCTGGAAAAAGGCCGGGGCGATCTGCCCGAAGTGCAACTACCACGGGCGGCTGCCTGTGCGCGAGCGCATAGCGGAGATTGCCGACAAGGGGACTTTCGCCGAGGTGTTTCGCGCTGTCTCGTATTCCGACCACCTCGAGTTCCACGATGCGACGGGGTCCTACAAGGCGAAGGTCGAGGCTGCGATTGCGAAGTCCGGCGAGACCGAGTCCATCGTAGTCGGCACCTGCGAGATCGGCGGCCACAAGGCGATGCTCGGCGTCATGGACTTCGCGTTCATGGGCGGGTCGCTTGGAACGGGAACGGGCGAGAGGATAGCTCGCGCCTGCGAGCAGGCGATAGCTGAAAGGCGGCCTCTCGTCATTTTCTCCGCGTCTGGCGGGGCGCGCATGCACGAGGGCATCCTTTCGCTCATGCAGATGGCGAAGACTTCCGCCGCGATAGCGAGGCTCAAGGAGGCGGGGCTCCCTTATCTTTCCGTCCTTACGGATCCCACGACCGGAGGCGTTTCCGCGTCCTACGCGATGCTCGGCGACATCAACATCACCGAGCCCCGCGCACTCATCGGCTTTGCGGGGCGCCGCGTCATCGAGAACACCATCCACCAGAAGCTTCCGCCGGACTTCCAGTCGGCAGAGTATCTTGAGAAGCACGGCTTCATCGACAGGATCGTGGAGCGCGGCGAGCTCAAGGCGTTTCTCGCCAAGATTCTCTGGTATTGCGGTTTCTGACGCGGCATTTTCGGCTAAAGGCTTTTCGAGGAGGAGATCTAAATGGCAAAGAAGAAGACTGCGATGGACTGCGTGAGGCTTGCGCGCGACCCCGGTCGCCCGCATCTCAAGGATTTCATCTCCCTTGTGTTTTCCGATTTTATTGAGCTGCACGGCGACAGGCTCGTGAACGACGACAGGGGGCTCGTCGGCGGATTTGCGACGATAGACGGCGAGAGGGTGATGCTGCTCGGCCACAACAAGGGCTCCACCGTCGAGGAGAACATGGAGGCCAATTTCGGAATGGCCAACCCCGA
>JBGUVV010000258.1:0-4790 GCA_045220525.1 Kiritimatiellia bacterium | reverse complement strand
GGAATGCTCGTCGCCACCGTCGTCGGCATCGCCTTCCCGCCCGCCTACTTCGCAATGTTCAGCCGCCTAAGGGCAAAGAGCGTTCGTGGATGAAGCTTGTGAGTTCCCCAATCACCTTGTCAGTCACCGCGCAGGTGAACGAACTCGCCCAAGTCCGCCAATGCGATCAGCAATCCATAATCGCACTCAGAAATACATAAATCAATAAATCCATATTGTATCTCAAGTGCCGATATGATATACTGTCTGCATGAGAACGACATTAGACATACCTGATACTATGTATCGGCGCATCAAGGCGCGGTCGGCGGAGGAAGGGCGGACAGTCCGCTCAATCACGCTCGTCCTTTATTCGCAGTGGCTGGGCGATTCGCAGCCGGAGGAGCGCCGCAGTTCGATCCGCCGCAGACGGGCCGCCAAGCCGTCGTGGTTCGGGAGCGTCAAGGTAGACAAGTCGCTTCCGCATGACATGGACTCCATCCGCAAGAGCATTGCGCGGCACCACGGGGAATGAGTCGTGACCTTCGGACTGGATACTTCTGTTGTCTTGCGGCTGCTGACGGGCGAGCCGCCGGAACTTGCCGCACATGCGCTTGAACGCTATCAGCAGGGGATAGCCAATGGCGATGACTTCGCTGTGAGCGATGTTGTCGCGGCGGAAACGTACTATGCCCTTCAGCACCACTACAACAAGACGAAGGAAGAGTCTCTTGCCGCGTTGATGGCGTTTTCGGGCGGCGAAGGGATTTCCTTTTCACCTGATTTCATGGCGGCGATCAAGACGCCGAACATCCACAAGGCCAATCCCGGGTTTGTGGATCGCATGCTCGTGTCAGGCTATACATCCAAGAGTCAGATCACGCTTTCGTGCGAGAAGTCGTTTCGAAGGCTCCCAGATACCGAGGTGATTGCCTAAGAAAGCAAGGAGTTCGTCATGTCAGAGAAAGGTTTTGTGTACATCCTTAAAGACACACACTTCAAGCGCGGCGTGAAGATAGGGCGCACGATGTCGGCGGAGGTCTAGTGGTGGCAATGGCCGCCGCAGGAATGTTTTCCATCGTGGTGATGATCTCCGTAGGAGTGTTCTTCTTCGAGGTGGTGGTTGCACTTGAAGTCGGCACGAAATCAAAAGCAAGTAGTCAACGATTGTCTCAACTCTTCGCTGAATCCATCGAGGTCGTCCTTGGAGATTGCACCTTCAAGCAATAGAGACCGCAGATTCATATCCATAACAGACCTTCTCATTTCCGCACAGACTCCGACTTTCCGCACATCCTTCTGAAGTCTTTTCTGCAGCCTCCAAAACTTATCTGAGGCGAGTCCTTGGCCTGCAAGCATTGTCGAATATTCACCAAGAAGCCTCCCAATAAACCGCTCCTGCCATTCAGGCAGTAGCTTTCTGAAGAGTTTCCAGTCGCTTTCCTTGACACTGTACATGAGATTGTCCTTTTTACCTTGCTAATTTCAGACCAACGTTCTCGCCCACAAACACCGCGTCTGCCGTGATGTTCTTGAATCCGTTTGACATCTTGAGCGCAACCGCCCAGACGACCTCGAACAACCCTGCGGCAATCAATATCAGCCAGTTCACATCTTCGTTCCTTTACGAGATTCGGTTCCACCGCCGAGAAAGACAAACAGCGCATTCATCCCTCCAGCCTCCATCCGAAGTCGTTGTGGTAGATCATGTTGCGGGTCATGCCTCGTACCCTCTTGCGACTTTGCTTTGCAAAGCTTGGCCTTTACCTGCTATGCTTCGTGGACGCGTTTTCCTGTGATGTGCTCGGGTACAAGCGCAAACACCTGTACGTAGGCTCCGAAGTTCTTGATTTCGCCTTCAATGTACTTCTCGTCGGTCGTGAAGCGCCGGGTGAGGCGGCGGCAGACCTCAAGTGCCTTCTCCTGGTCATCGACGAATTCGACTCGCCCGAAGACGATGACGCTCCTGAACGTGTACGCCCAGCCGCCATCGTCCTTCACGCCATCGTCGATGACGGTGAACGATGCCCTTGAGTCCCTGCGAAGGGCGTCGATCTTGTGCCCCGCCTTTGCGCCGTGGAAGTACAGCCTGCCATCCTCCCAGTAGGGATTGAGGTGGATTCCGTACGGCCAGCCGTCGTCGCCTATCACCGAGAGAACGCCGCGTTTGGCGTTCTTCAGGACTTCCAATGCCTCGTCTTCGGAGAGCTGCTGCTTGATTCTGCGCATCGGTCTAAACATTACTGTTCTCCTCCCAGCTTTTGACATCTTCAACCCATGCGTCGAGCGCTGAGATTCTTCATGGATTGCATTACAGCTTCTTTATGAGTTCCTCGATGCGGCTGCGGGTTGCGTCCGTCTTCTGCTCGTCGATCTTAGCGGTGACGATGCCCGTGTCCTCGACGCCCCAGTAGCGCTGAATGCCGTGGTACTCTCCGATTGCGCCGTCGTACACGCCGGGCGAATACGACGAGGCGAGAAGCGCCATCTTCTTCACCTTCGGCGGCTTCTGCATATTGTAGATGCGTTGGATCGGAGCCTGTATCTGCGCGGAGAGTGTGAAGTAGTAGATGGGAGCGGCAAGGACGAGGACTTCTGCCTCGGACAAGAGCGGATAGAGTTCCTGCATGTCGTCCTTCTGGACGCACGCTCCGTTGCCCTTGCCGTGGCAGTACTCGCAGGCCATGCATCCGGCGATCTTCTTGTGCGAAACGTCGACGAGCGTCACCTTGTGTCCGGCGGCTTCGGCGGCCTTGCGGTATTCTTCCGCCATCCATGCGGTGTTCCCGTTCGCCCTCGGCGAACCTTGAAGTATGAGTACTTTCATTTGTCTTTTTCCTTTTGTTGAGTTGTTTCCAAATTCGTACCGTATATTATATCATGCAGAGGCACGGAGAGACATTAGACAGGCCCAATTTCCCGCCTACTCCGTCGCCTCGGCGTACGCTTTGTCGTCCACGGGCTCGCACCATTCGTTGGACTGCTCCGTGCCGGGCACTTCGAGTGCGATGTGCTGGAACCACGAATCAGGCGCGGCTCCGTGCCAGTGCTTGACGTTCGCCGGGATGTTTACGGTGTCGCCTTTCTTCAGGCGGCGTGCCGGTTTGCCCCATTCCTGATAGAAGCCCTCGCCGGCCGTCACGATGAGCATCTGCCCTCCACCCGTCTTCGCATGGTGGATGTGCCAGTTGTTGCGGCACCCCGGCTCGAACGTGACGCCGAACGCCGGAACCTGGTTGAGCGTGAACTTGTGGAGATAGCTGTTGCCGATGAAGTACTTGGCGTACGCGGTGTTCGGTTCGCCCACGGGGATCGGCGACCAGTCATGCGGCAGATCCGAAGATTTGCGCGGCAGCTGAACGCGCCGCACGATTTCCGCCGCCTGCGCGTCGGTTACGCCGTTCACCTTTCCAATGGCGATGTGCGCCTTCATCTGCGGCTCCGTCTCGGGACGCGCCGCGAGCGCGGCTATGGTGACGATCTCACGCGTCCGCCAGTCGACGTTGTCGCGCGCGAAGATGTCGCCGAAAAGGTGCGTCTTCAGGTATTCGTCGAGCTGCGGATGGAAGTCGAAAAGGGCACCCTTGACTGGCCCGCCGCACAGCTTCGTCTGGTTCGCCGTCCCGATTTCCAGTGCCTTGTCACCCAAAACAAACGGCTGGTTCGCCTCATTATCCTTTCTCTGCGCCTCTGCGTCTCTGCGCGAGATTTCCTTTGCGTCCTTTGCGTTCTTTGCGGCTAATTCTTGCACCTTCATCAGCGTTGCCGCCGCATTGAGTGCGCGAGGGAAGCCGCAGTAGGCGTAGAGTTGTCCGACGAGCTCCTTCGCCTCGTTGAGCGTGAGCCCCGCGTCGAACCCCGCCTTGAACGCCGCGCCGAGCTTGTCCTGCTCGCCCCGCGCCGTCCACGCGCCGATATCGACGATCGCGTTTTCCTTTGCCGTCAGTTCGGCGGCGTTTGCCGTTATTGCCATCGCCATTGCAATTCCTCCAAGAACAAGTCTCTTCATTATTGATTCTCTTTCTTTTTTTGCCGCAAAGAACGCAAAGGACGCAAAGATTGCAAAAGCCTTTATTCACTTTGCGCTCTTTGTGCAAGACATTACCATCACAAGCTTTGGCGAAAGATTTCGGCAACTTCTTCGGTCGTGAGCTGCTTGTAACCGCCGTCGAGGCGGAACGTTGCCTGAACGAGCTCGGGGATCATCGCCTCGGTTGCGCCGAGCTCCGTGATGTTCATCGCGACGCCGATTTCGCGCATCCACGCCTCAAACGCGGCAAGTCCCTCGTCCGCGATCTGGTCGTCGCTCTTTCCATCCGCCGAAACGCCCCAGACGTTCTTCGCGAAGCGGACGAACTTCTTGAGTCCGTAGGGCTTGACGAGGCGATAATACGGGAGCGACACCGCGGCAAGCGTCATGCCGTGCGTGGCGTCCGTGAGCGCGCTCACGGCCTGCCCGAGCATGTGCACCTCCCAGTCCGTCGTTTTGCCCATCGCGATAAGTGTGTTGAGCGCCCAGGTCGCGGTCCACATGATGTTGCTTCTGGCCTCATAGTCGTTAGGATCCTTCACCGCCGCGCGGGACGAAACGATCAGCGACTTCATCAGTCCCTCGGCGATGTAGTCGCTCGTGTTGTCGTCCGTTCCGCTGAAGTACTGTTCCAGGATGTGGCTCATGATGTCGTAGATGCCGGACACCATCTGGCGGCGGGGAACGGTGAGCGTGAAGCGCGGATTGAGAATCGAGAACTTAGGGAATACGGCCGGGCCAAATACCTTGCCGACCTTGAGGTTCGCCGAATGGTTGGAGA
>JBGUVV010000257.1:0-2100 GCA_045220525.1 Kiritimatiellia bacterium | reverse complement strand
AGGTTGGTTGACGCCGTCTCTGCAAAGTGCCTGATATTCCAGCTCGGCTCTTTCATCTATCTTCCACCCGCCGCGCCCTCAAGGGCTGCGCTTAGCGCGGCGTCCGCCTTGTCAAGCATGTCGTAAAGCCCGTCGTCGTCAAGCTTGCCCTTCGCAAGCTCGCGCAGGAACGACGAATAAAGCTCGGCGGCTTCGCTCATCTTCTCTCCGCGCCCGCCGCCGAAGACAGGCATCTCATCGGCCTTGAAGAGGGCGATGAACCTCACCCTCGGATCTATCCTCGAAACCTTCACGGCGTCGCGGAACGAAAGGCAGTCATATACGCCCATGAACTTCTCGTCGTAGGTGCGAGGGTAGAGGAAGAGCCTTGAGGCGAACGTCAGGACGTCGCGCCTGGACGCCCGCCCCGGCTCGATTACCTTGCGCATCGCCTTTATCATCTCCTCGTCGTCCAGCGGTTTCCCGTCGTGGCCGGGCTTGCCTGCGAGCCAGCGCTCAAGGTTCTCGCGGCTGTCTGCAATGCGGGCGGCAGGATCGGCCCTGCGGTATGCGCGCTCGGCAAGCTCGTCTGTGATCTCCCGGCCCTTGACCGCCCTGACGAAGGCCTTGACGATTTCGGTGCGCAAAGCCATTATGTCTGATGTCGCGGGATTGCGCAGGTAGATTCGCGTGACTACTTCCGCGCCATTCGTCGCGACCCTCGCCGCGACAGTCGTGTCGTTTGTGCGGACGTCGCCGATGTGGATTATTATCGCGGGGCTCGCAAAGCGCCTGCGCGGCACCGAGAGCCCCCCATACAGCGTCTTTACGGTCTCGGCCGCGAAACTTGCGACGGGATGCTGGTATTCGCGGCGAACATCCTCCGCACAGGACGCATAGACGCGAACCATGCCGTCGGCCTGGGTTATCACCGGAGCGCGCATCCTCTGCACGATCTCGGCGCGCGTCAGCGCCAACAGCGCTATCGCAAGGAGCGTCACCTACCGGACCTTGAGGAGTACGAGCAGCAGGATCGGCATTATAACCATCTGCAAGAGCACAAAGCGCATAAGGACCTGCGCGTTGGACCATCCGAGGTTCTTCTTGCAGTGGTCGTGGAGCGGGAAGCGGATGCGGCGGATTATGTTGCCCTCGCCGATATCGAAGCCGACCTTCTTCGCAAGCCTCAGGAGGACGAGTTTGCCAAGGCCGCCGCCGCCGTTGACGAGGACAATCGGCGAGAGGGCCAGGACGAAGAGGATGTTGCCCGTCATGAGAGAGGCCGTCGCAACGAGAATGCCGAGAAAGCGCGAGCCCGCGTCGCCCATCAACACGCGCGAAGGCTCCGCATTGAACCAGAGGTAGCCGCCGAAGCCGCCGGCCACGCACATCACGACAATCGCCCACTTCGCCGCGTCGGGAATCGCCGGGATGAGGAAGTAGTGGGCGACGGGATAGTAGCCGATGACAGCGTAGAGCATGACGGCGAGCATCGCGAGGGCGATGAGGGTGAGAGTGCCCGCAAGCCCGTCAACGCCGTCAGAGCAGTTCGTCGCGTTCATGGTAAACCAGAGCATGAACGACGCGGACGGGAGATAGAGATACCACGGAACAAGCCACATGGCCTTTGCAAACGGCAGCCACACGACCATCTTACGCGAAAAGACGCCGCACGAAGGATCGCCCTCAGAGTGGCCGAGGAAGATGAAAAGGGCTATCGCCACCGACACCACGGCATCCAAAAGCCCCTTCTTGAGCTCCCCCCACGGAATGACGGCGCGGTCGTCGAGATAACCAAACGCCATGGCCGCGTAGAGGGCGAGGACGGCCGCCATGTCCCACGGGCGCAGAGGCGCGAAAAGGAGTATCACCGGAAGGCACGCGAGAGTCACCACGACGCCGGCCCCCGTGGGCTTGCCAGCCGATTTCATTCCGCCAAGGTCGCTGCAGATGACCTTGCCGCGGTCGCGCGGGAGACGATCCCAAAGGCGCGGCAGCAAAAGCCACACGGCAAGCGCCGAGACGAACGTCCCGCCCGCAAGCAGGAGCGCATGAGACTGCAAAAGGCGGAACGGCCCCCAGAACTGAGTCAGGTAGCCGGAAAGGTAGAACAGCATGGAA
>JBGUVV010000256.1:0-5172 GCA_045220525.1 Kiritimatiellia bacterium | reverse complement strand
CGGCGGGCCGTGGTACGCCGGCGGCGCTTCCGCAAGGCTTGACTGCAGCCAACTCGACATCCTTGCAGTCAACGACTTTCCGCAAGGTGAGTTTTGGCCGCTAAGGAGCAGGGACGAGATATTCGACGCCGGACACGCCAACAGGAACGGGCATTTCTTCCAGCGCGGCGTTGTCCTCTCCGCCCGCCGCGAAGGGAGGCGCATCGTCTCTATGGAGGCGTTCACGCACATGATGCAGCATTATTCCGTGGACCCGGCTTTCTTGAAGCCGTTTGCGGACGTCGTTTTCGCGGACGGGGCAAATCGCATGGTCTGGCATACGTTCACGTCGTCGCCGAAGAAGTTCGGCGTCCCGGGGAGCGAGTATTTCGCGGGTTCGCACATCAACCGCAACGTCACCTGGCACAAGGACGCCGACGGGTTCGTGAAATACCTCGGACGCTGCCAGTCACTGCTCCAGCGCGGCGAATACGTCGACGACGGCGAGTTCGTGGACGTCAAGACCAACTACTATGGCTGGGGGAGGTACAGGAAGGAAGAGTCTGCGATGTTCACGAAGAACAGGAAGGACGAGCCCCCGATGTTCACTAAGATTCACCGTCGAGAGGGTGACGTCGACTGGTTTTTTGTAGCGGGCGAGGGCAAGGACATTGTCATGTTCAACGCTTCGCTAGAAGGTCGTACCGCTGAAATATGGGATCCCGTTGCCGTTACGCGCAAGACTGCGAGAGGCCAGCCACTCAAGGACGGCAAATCCTTCATCTGGCTTGATTTGCCGGTCGGCGGCAGCTGCTTCGTCGTCTTCGCGCCGGTAGAGGGGAGCTGGGAATTGGGAATGGGGAATGGTAGTTCGGTTTCGATAAAGCAGCCGCAACAAATCCCAATCACAAACGCCTGGAGGCTGTCGTTTGCGTATCATAAGGGAATTGCCGCGCCGCCGCCCGCTCCGGTCGTAATGGAAACGCTGCGCGACTGGACGACATACGGTGCGGACGGCGAGGCCGCTAGCACCTCTCTTCGCTACTTCTCCGGAACGGCAACCTACCGTACGACGATAGCGGGGAACGGGGAATGGGGAGCCGGGAACGGGAATCGCGTGTTGTCTCTCGGCCATGTCCCGACTGGCCTTGCCCAGGTCTTTGTCAACGGCGTGGACTGCGGCGTCGTCTGGTGTGCGCCGTGGGAGGCCGACATTTCGTCCGCCGTGCGCGGCGGCGAGAACGAGATCGAGATCCGCTATACGAACAACTGGTACAACCGACTAGTGGGCGACTGCTTCCTCTCCGAAGGCGAGCGAGTTACGCGCTCGACGTTGCGGTACTGGCCGCGCTCGGCTACGTGGTGCGGCGAGCCGATCGGCGAAGGTGCCGACGTGCGCCACTACAGACGTGCGCGTTCTTCCGGACCGTCCGCCGACGATCCGCTACAGCCGTCTGGAATCCTCGGGCCTGTTTCAATTAAATCCTTAAACGGAAATCGAAAGGAAAGAAAATGAAGAGAATCATGCTTGCTGCGGCAATGCTTTGTGCCGTGCGTTCGGTGTGTGCCACTGACGCGCATTGGGACGGAACGGACGGAGGCGCACTTGACGTGGCCGCAAATTGGCGCGGCTCAGCCAAGCCGGACGGAACGGGCTCGACCTACCTCCACAACAGCCAGAGCGCGGCATTGACGATGCCAACGGACAATGCGATGAACTTCAATGCGACGACGTTCCTCGACAATTTCGAGGGCGGCATAGACCTTGGTGCAAAGGCAAAGTCGATTACTGCGACCAGCCTTAGCGTTAAATCGCCGCGTGTGGAGCTTCTTTGCGGCACAATCAGCGCCTCGGGCATGTTGAACCTGGAGAGCAGCCACAATCGTTTGCTAACGCTCAATGGCCCAGATGCGGTTCTCAATGTCGGATCGGCCCAGATAGGAACTTCTCGGTCAGGCTGCAGTGTCAATGTGCTAGGGGGCGCGAAGCTGACGTCCAGCGGCGGCATTGCCGTGGGGTATGCCGGCAACGCCTCTTTCGAGTCGGCGGCAAACGCCCTTGTCGTGTCCGGTGCGCTCTCTTCTTGTTCGGCAAGCACGTTGAAGATAGGGGCAGGGGCGTCCAATAGCATCGTGAGGGTGTTGAATGGCGGATCTCTCGCTACGTCTTTAAGCATCTATCTTGGCGACGGCGGCGCCAACAGCCTCCCGCCGCAGCATGGCAACACGCTCTATGTTTCCAATGCTACATTGACGCAGAGTAGTGGCACGGCATTCATAGGATTCTATTCGTCCTCGTCAAACAAGTTGGAGATTGTAGACGGGGGCAGCGCGGCTTTTGCCAATCTTACCTTGGGGTACGACCAATACAGCAGTTCCGGACGCATCTCGTACGGCAACTCGGTTGTCGTTGGCGGCACAGGCTCAAGGCTTGTCGTTTCCGGGAATGTCGTAGTCGGCAACAAGTATGCCGCCAATTCGTCGTTCACCGTTTCCGACGGGGCGACGGTGCAGTTCAAGGGAGACGTTGGACTCGGCAACGGGTCGGCGCTCGCCTATGGTTCGACATTCACTGTCGACAATGCGACGTTCGACTATGCGCCGCTATCCAGCAAGACGTTCTGCGTCGGGAACAATTCGTCGAATTGCACTCTGCGCGTCGTGAACGGTGGATGCTTCTACGCGACAAACTCTACGGCGACATTGTCCATGGGAGCCAACTCGTTTGCAAATTCGAAGAATGGCCGCATTTTCGTAGGATCGGGCAGTGTGCTGAAGGCTAAAGCACTGACGACAGGCATGATGGCCTCGTGCGTTATTGAGGCCGAGAACGGCGACATCGAATTCAGCGACACCCTTTACCCCATGAATTACGCCACAATCATCGTCAAGGGCACAAACTCGCATATACATGCTTCGACAATCACAGTTCTTCGCTCTGACGGAGAACCGACTTTCAGGTTTGAAGTCCCGCCGGAGGGGCTTGTCGGTGCACGTCCGCTCGTCCACACGGCCTATTTCCAGCCGAACACATTGACATCTGCGCAGGCTTTTCTCGTGGACGTCGCCGAACCGGCGGATTCGGTGACGGAGACAAGGACATACGTGTTATTCAAGTTGGATGGCGGCACTTGGTACGCAAGCGACGTCTACAACCACGCGAAGCTGACCGGATACGACCGCGCATCGCTTAGCTACGACAACGAGAGCGGAGAGCTTCGCTTGACTGTCAAGCCGAAGAGGAAGGGCCTGCACATCATTTTCCGGTGAAGATACGGCAAGCCATGAAACACATTGTTTTTTCAGTGGCGGCGGCATTTTGCCTCGCCGCTTTCGCAGAGCCGGACACACTTCTTGTAATCGGCGGGGGGGATGTCAAGAACTACAACCGATTCATATTCGACAACCTCGCGGAAAATGGCTTCGCCAAGCAGAGAACCGTGTCGATAGACAAGCTCACGACCGCGGACCTTGCGTCAGCGAAGCTCGCCGTCTACATGAGAAGCCTCGGTGGGGGCTATGCGCTGACGCCACGGGAAAAGACGGTCAAGGCCGCCCTTGTCGAGTACGTCAGGGCTGGTGGCGGTCTCGTAATCGTGAGTCTGCTCGGACAGATGATGCCTGCTTCGGCGTTCAGCGTCTATCTTATGGAGGACTTCGGCGGCGAGGTGCTGATGGCTACGCCCGTCTATCCGAAGGGCAGGGTGCTTGCGCTCGGCGACCGCAGGATCGACTATGCCTATACCGACCGCGTGTTCCCTCCGTTCAACGAAGGCGTGGAGAACGTGATGTTCTACGCGGACAACCATCTCTGCATAATGCTCGGCATCTGGGGGTGCAGGCCGTCGAAGGACTGGAAGGTGGCGTTGACCGCCGGTGCCGATGTCGGGGCGAGGCGATTCAGGGAGCTCGGCGCTCCGTTCTACGACTCGCGCGCAGAGAAGGCCGAGGAAATGTCCGGCGACTATCCGATTGTCGCGGTGCGCGAATTCGGGAGGGGGCGCGTCTGCTGGTTTGGCATCAGCGCGCATTTCTTCACCCTCGACACCACGAAGGGCGGCGACGCGGAGGCCATCATGAGGCAGGTGATATGCGACGGCGTGAAGGGACATCCGAAGAGCGACACAAGCCGCTTTGTCCAGAACGTCTTTTCGTGGACTGCTGCGAAGTCGTCGGGGCTTGACGTTGCAGCTATCCCGAAAGTGCAGACCCTCGCTGACTACGAGGCTGCTTTCGACAAGTCCTACAAGTGTTTCAAGGGCGTAATAGGTCCGCGTACCACGTATTCGAGCGGGAAGTCGACGGTTGCGGAATACGTTGCCAAGGCGAAGTCGCTGGGACTCGACTTCATAACGTTCCTTGAGGAGTTCGAGTGTCTCACCCCGGAGAACTACGAGAAATTGCTGCAGGAGTGCGAGTCGTTTACGGACGGGAAGTTCACCGCGTGGGCGGGCTACACGATCCAGAAGGATGACGGCAACCGCGAATACGTCTTCAGCGACCAGCCGGTGTATCCGGGGAGGAAGTTCCTGACGCCGGACGGCAAGCGCATGATCAACCATTTTGGCAGAGCCACCGCTGGAAGTCCCGAACTCGGGATGTTCTATACCATACAAGGGTTCAAGAACAACGTGGGCTGGTACATGTTCCACGAGTCGCCCTATAAGGCTACGGATTTGCGCGCGGCGCAGTCGATGGCGCTCTACACGCGCGTCAACGGCAGGACGGCGGAGACTGCGCTCGACGTGTACAAGATCAACTCGCGCAACGGGCAGCAGCTGCAGCCGATTGGGCTGGAGCTGATGGACTCCGTGGACTATCTCGACGGGAATTCCTTCAAGAGCTACTGCTGCGCGGAGGGAGTGCTTGTAATGCGCAAGCGCATGTTGAGCCACGGACTCCACAGCGGCTATCCAGATCAGGGATGCTATGGGCTCCAGGGCGTGACGGCGGGGCCGATAGTCGAGTTCAAGATGAACCGCGGCGATTGCGTTGACGACGGCAACCGCCTCTACAACAAGTGGCTCTGCAACTGGGACTTCGCGCTTGACGTCGCTTCCGACAAGGGTGTCGGCAAGGTTGTTCTCGTCGATGGCGATACGGTCGTTAGGCGCTGGAATGGAAACGGCGAGAAGAAGTTCAGCATAAAGGGCACGCTCACTAACGAGCGCCAGCACTACTACTGGATATGCG
>JBGUVV010000255.1:0-5543 GCA_045220525.1 Kiritimatiellia bacterium | reverse complement strand
GGCTACGCTTTCCGCGCTTCCCCGCCCACCCGGACGGTCAAGCGCAAAATCTTCCTTGCGAGGACATTTGCCTCCTTAAGTTCCTCGGCCTTCGAGTATTCGTCTGGAGGAAGCCCCGATTTCATCGCCTCCCCGATTCGCCTGTCAAGGCCCGAAAGGACGGCGTCGTACCTGGCTAGCGCCGCCTCGCGGCCGGGCCCGGCGAGCTCTCGCTCCAGCTCCATCAGCATCACGGGGTCTTTCACGGCTTCCATGTGAACCTCCCGGTGGAGTTGGTGAGGACGACTGAATCCGCCCCGATCTTCACTATGACGCTGTCGCCCAGCGCCGCTCCCTCGTGGTAGCGGCGGCCGTCGCGCGTTATCAGGCACGGGTATGGAGTCGTCAAGATGCCGCAGACAGGAAGGGACGGAGTCGCGGCGTTCTTCCTGGACTTGGCGTGCTGGTACGAGCCTCCGGCCACAGGCTCTGCCGCGCCGTGTGAAGATGGCACGTGTCCAAACGCAACGCCCGTCACGTCCACGCCGTTCAGCTTCGGCATGTCGGAATCTAACGACTTCAGCGTCTTCGTGAGCGCGGCGGCCGACGGAGAGCGGCCGACGATCTTGAGAAACCGGTTCGTCGCCACAGAAAGCCTGAGCGCCCCTTCCGTAAGCGTGAAAAGCGCGTCCTCCGCCGAAGAGCGCAACGACTCATCGTCGGAAAAGTCGAGCTCGACGCCTGGCTGCACCGCATACGCCTCTGCCGTCGCGGCGAGGCGCTCGCGACGCGTCTTGAAGTTTCCAGACATCTTAGCCGAGCCGTCCGCCGCCTCCAAGGCAAGGCCGTAGTGCGCGGCAATCGCCTCCAAAGTGGGCTTTTCGACGGCAACGGCAGAGTCTTCGTCCTTAAAGCTCCAGCGAAGCCCCCAGCCGTTGTACGTCTCAACGACCTTCGCGTAGCCGACCTTGCAGACTTCCCTTGACTTTTCCCTGTAGAACCAACCAAGCGCACTCAGCGCGAGCAAAAAGAGAAATAGAACTACAAGGCAACCCAGGCAACCGCGCCTCTTCTTTTTCTCGCGCGGAGGCACAGAGTCGCGGAGCTTGCCATCTTCCCCACCTTCCTCGCTCCGCGTCTTGGCGTCCCTGTTCAAAACATTCCCTTCCACCCCTTCTTCGCTCAGCGCCTTCGCATCTCCGCGTGAGTCATTTCCCCCTTCCGGCCATTTCAACTCGCCCCACGGAGCGTCCGCAGGACCTACGGCAAACGACGTCGCGCCAACCGTCTTCACATGCAACGGGGCAATGGACTCCCCTCCGACGGTTACGCCGTCTGCGGACGCCAGCAAGGTCAGCGGCTCGTCCGGCATCGTCGAATCGGCCAGCACGATGTCGCAGTCTTCGCCCTTTCCAAGCGTCACCGCGATGCCATCCACGAGGGCGACCTCCGCCCCCTTGTTCGGCCCCTCTACTATTTTTAAAATGAAGCTCATGCCATTCTACACTTTACATTTTACACTTTACACTCACAGCTTCAGCCTCCCCAGCGGCTGGATGTTGATTTCCGCGCTCAGCTCCTGGAACGACAGGACCGGCAGCTCGTAGTAGTCCTTTTCGATCATCTTGCGGAAATAGCGCCGAATGTCGACCGAAACTATTATCACCGGCTTCTGCGGTATCTTGGCGAGGTTGCCGATGGTGCGCTTGACGACGGCCAGGATCGAACGCACCGTCGCAGGGTCCATGGCGAGATAAGAGCCGCCGGACGTCTGGCGCACAGACTTCCTGATTTTCTCCTCGAGAGACGGGTCGAGGAGGTAGGCGGCGACGATGTTCTGCCCGCCCGAGAACTTGTAGGAGATGTAGCGGCTCAGCGCGGCGCGGACGTATTCCACGAGCAGGACGGAGTCCTTCTCCTTCTGGCCCCACTCGATCAGCGTCTGCGTGACGCGCTTCAAGTCGCGTATCGAGATGCCCTCCTGGACAAGGCGCTGCAGGACGTCCGTGATCTTCTGGAGCGGCAGCACCCTCTGCACCTCCTTGACGAGCTCAGAGGCCTCCTTCTCCATGTGGTCGAAGAGTATCCTCGTCTCCTGGAGGGAGAGGAACTCGTGCGCATAGCGCCTCAAGACTCCGGACAGGTGGTAGGCGAGCACGCCGCCGACGTCGAGCGAGCGGATGCCGCCCTCGTCGAGGCGGGGCTTGTCCTCTTCCTTGACCCAGCACGTCTCGTATCCGGAGAGAAACGCCTTGCCAGTCTCGAAGGCGACGCCCGTCGCGGAGAGGTTCTCCGGCTCCTCGAGCGCGAAGACGAAGCCCTTGCGGAGCATGCCCTCCGAAACCGGCACCTCGTTGACGAGAATGCGGTATCTTCCGTCCTTGAGCGACGGGTTGAGCGAGAGGTTTATTCCCGGGAACGGAACGCCGAGGTCGTGGTAAAGGGCGCGGCGGACGGACATGATCTGGTCGTTCAGTGCCTCGTAGGAGAGCGCCCCGCGGATATCTGCGTCTATGTCGACGGTGAGAGGCGTCACCATCGAGAAGTCATCGCCGTCTTTCTTCTTGGGACGCGGCGCAGACCCCTCTGAAGGAGCTGCCGCCGCCAGCGGATCCTCAGACCTCGAGGCCCTTTCCTTCGCGATCTTCGCCTTCAGGACGAGGCTGTAGCCTACCGCCGCGACAAACGCCGCAAGGCCGAACAGCTGCACCTTCGGGAAACCGGGGATGAGGCCGATGCAGACAAGCATCACCGAACCCAGCAGAATGGCCTTCGGCTGCGCGAAGAACTGGTTGACGATGTCCTGGCCGAGCGGCTTGTTGTCTACGTCGCCGACGCGCGTGACGATCACGCCCGAAGTTATGGACACGAGGAGCGCGGGTATCTGCGACACGAGGCCGTCGCCGATCGTGAGGATGCCGTACTTGGTGATCGCCCAGCCGACCTCCTTGCCGTTCATGAAGACGCCGACGCAGATGCCGCCGACAATGTTTATGGCCGTCATTATGAGGCCTGCTATGGCATCGCCCTTCACGAACTTCATCGCGCCGTCCATCGCGCCGTAGAGTTGGCTTTCCTTCGCGAGCTCGTTGCGGCGCTGCTTGGCCGTCTCCTGGTCGATGGCGCCTGCGCGAAGGTCGGCGTCGATGGACATCTGCTTGCCGGGCATGGCGTCGAGCGTGAACCTGGCCGCGACCTCCGAGACACGCTCCGCGCCCTTGGCGATCACGACGAACTGCACGATCGTGATGATGAGGAAGATGACCGCGCCGACGATGAAGTTCCCGCCCACGACGAAGTTGCCGAACGTGTAGATGATCTCGCCCGCATCGGCCTTCAGGAGGATCAGCCTCGTCGTCGTCACGTTCAGGGCGAGTCGGTAGAGCGTCGTAAAGAGAAGCATCGACGGGAACGTGGAGAACGCAAGCGCCCGCGGCAGGTACAGCGAGAGCATCAGCATCACCGTCGAGATCATCAGGTTGATGGAGATCAAGAGGTCCACCACCGGCGTCGGCAGCGGGATTATGAGGAGCCCGATTATGCAGACGACGAGGATCGCCAGCACCAGGTCGCCGAACCTGGAGAACGCATTTGAGAAGTTTGTAAGTCTGCCGAGCATTAGGTGGTCTTGGCCTTTCATGTTTCAAGAAGGGACATCCTGTACCGGTCAAGAAGGTCGGAATCGGCGAGCATCCCCTCGATCTCGCGGGCCGCCCTGTCCGCCGCGGGCGTCATGCGGTCCCTTAGCGAATGGAGCGCGCTGCGGGCGGTCTCCGCAAAGCCGCTCGGGGTGCGAAGGGTCGCGGAATTCCCCGAGACGAGCGCGCGCATTATCTCTCCGTCCACGCTGCGGTCCTGCGGGAAGAGCTCGTCTATGGCCTGCGAGACCGTGGTCGACCCCGGGAGCAGCGATCTCTGAGGTTCGCCCGCCGAAGGCGATTCGATGACGTCCGCATACCCGGCGCTGCCTATCCCCACGTCGAAGCGCAGGGGTTCGGTCGTTCTTGAAATTCCTCCTATGCCCACGGAGCACCTCCCATCTCCCCTGCGACGCGCCACAGCACGTCGAACGCCGCATTGAGGCGCGGCAGGGTTACATCGCGCTCGGCAAGGCGTATCGCCATGACGGACTCGCCCGACTTGGGCAACACCCCAGTCCTTATCCTGAAACCGTATCTCGCCCTCGGGTGGGACACGGCAAGAAGCCTCTTTACGCTTGCCGACGGCACCGTCATCGCCATCACAAGCTCGCTGCCGGTGTATTCAAGGCGAAGCGAAGCCCCCGTCTCGAAGCGAAGCGCCGCGGCGCCTGCGGCGTTCAGCGAAAGACCGTCGATCTTAGCCGCCCGGCCGAACTCGCCGATTACTGAAGACATCCATACCGGCACGGTCACGACGCACCTCCTTCCTGCTCGTTCTCCTCGGTTATGAGGTCGTCGAGATGCTCCTGCGCGGCGTCCACAAGGCGCTCCCTGTCGCCCTCGCGCGAAAAAAGCCGCGGCGAAAGCTTGCGGAAAAGCCCCGTGAGCTCACGTGCGAAATCCATGCGCGCGAGAAGCGCCTTCATCCCGCAGTCGCCGATGAACGCGGCGATTCCGTCCGGGGCGACATACGCCTGCTCGGTGAAGTCCAGAACTCTCCCCGCCATCTGCTCGCCGTCCATGCGGCACTTCTCGCCAAACTGCCTGTCCATGCGCACGCCAAGCGCGGTCAGCGCCTCCAGAACGGTCTGTAGGACCTGCACGCACTGCAGGTCCGTGAGTATGCGCCCGAGCGCGGCGGCCTCGAGCGACGGGGACGACGACTTGAGGTCTGCGCCGCAGCCGGCTATCAGGAAGTCTATCGCGGCCTTGAGCCCGTCCGGCCCGCGCGACGCGAGAAGCGACCTGAAGCACTCCTGCGGCTTAGTGAATCCGACGACCTCGCCGCGGTACATGTCCCTGAGGCCCTGCATCTCCTCGGGCGTGGTGGCCCGCGCGTTGATCTCTTCGGCGAGGTTGATTCCGGCGCGGATGTCCGCTCCCTTCGCCTCGGCAAGCTGCGCCTTCGCCTGGCGGACGAGCTCGCGGAGCTCGCCTTCCCCGGCGCCAAAGGCCTGCTCGAGGATGTCGAGCATCGCAAACTGGAGGGAAGGATCAGTAGAGCCCCTTGCCAGTTCTTTAAGAAGGTCCTTCGCATCCATCACCTGGCCTGAGGCGAAGGAGCTTCGCAAGTTCCTCAGGGTCCGCGACAGGAATTCCCTTCCCGGCATGTCGGGGAACATGCTCATCCATTTCTCCACCGCCCTGACAAGCGCGGACCTCGGCCCCTGCATTTCGCCGAGCTTGCGTTCGCCGACCCTCTTCGCGGCCTTCTCCTCGAACTGGAACGACAGCTCCTCCATCGAGTCCATGAGCTCCGCCATCGGATCCGCATCGACCATGAACGCAGTCCCCATCATCACTCCGCGCACAGGGGCGGCATCCGCCGCGCGGCTAGGCTCGGCCAGTTCGCGCATCTGCGCCGCCTCGGCGCCGGCGGCATACGTCTGCCGGAGGATCTGGGCTGCGTCAAACGCCATAAGC
>JBGUVV010000254.1:0-2610 GCA_045220525.1 Kiritimatiellia bacterium | reverse complement strand
GAGGCGTTCGCGAGCAGGAACGGAGTCGTAGATTCCCTTGCCGACGGGCTTGGCTCCGGCATAGGCTTCACGCTGGCGCTGGCGCTTATCGCCTCTGTCAGGGAGATCTGCGGAGCGGGGACGCTCACGGTCTGGGGCGACATCGCCTTCAAGGGCCTCAACCCCGGGCCGATAACGCTGGCCATACTTCCCGCAGGCGGCTTCATAACGCTCGGGCTCCTGCTCGCGCTCATAAACCGCATCGGCGAATGGCAGGCGAGGAGGCACGGCGCACCGCCGCCGCTGCCGGTCAGCCTCGACTGCCGCCACTGCACGATGTGCGCAAACGGCAAGTGACATGAAATGCCCAAAGTGCCAGGTTGACGACGACAAGGTCCTCGATTCGCGCAGCGCGCGCGACGGGGCGGCCATCCGCCGCCGCCGCGAGTGCCTCGGCTGCGGCCATCGCTTCACAACCTACGAGGAAATAGACCGCGACGAAGTGCTGGTAATCAAGCACGACGGCCGCAGGCAGCCGTTCGACAGGATGAAGGTCGACAAGGCGATTCGCCAGGCATGCGGAAAGAGGCCGGTTAGCGACGACCAGATCCGCACCATGATCGACCATGTGGTCGCGAACCTTGACGGAGGGGAGGTTCCCGCCGACAGGATCGCCGAGCTTGTGATGGACGAGCTGCACAAGATAGACGAAGTGGCATACATACGCTTCGCGAGCGTATATCGCCAGTTCAAGGACGTCGCGCAGTTCCTTTCTGCGATTACGGAGATTGTCAGGAAATGACGTCTTGCGAGAGCCAGAGACCGCCGCTTAAGATCGCCCTCATGGGGCTTGGACGGGCCATGATGGAGGATCACTACCCCGTCCTTCTCGCGAACCCAGGCCTTTTCAAGGTCGTTTGCGCGTGCGATCTGGCCAAGGAGCGGCGCGACATGGTAAGTCGCGACTTCCCGGAATGCAGGATGTACAGGCGCTTTGCCGACATGCTCGACGAGTCCTATGTTGATCTTGTGTTGATCGCCACGTGCTCCGCCGACCATGTCGCCCACGCCCTCATGTCGCTGAAGAAGGGGTTTTGGACCGTTCTCGAGTCCCCCATGGCGCTGACCTACGAGGACGCGATGGTGCTCAAGGGCGCCGCGGTGAAGGCGCAGAACCGCCTTGCCGTCGTGCAGAGGGGCTTTTTCGAGCCAGACTTCATGCTTGCCAGGAAGATGATGTCGGATTCACGCCTCGGGGCCATTCACCATGTGCGCATTCGCCGCGAGGACTACATCCGCCGCGACGACTGGCAGTGCGTCAAGCGGCTTGGCGGAGGCGCCGCCTACTACGCAATGCCCGACATGATCCTTCAGGCCCTCAAGCTGCTGCCCCTGCCGCCGGTGCAGATGTGGAGCGAGCTGAAGAGGGTTGCGTCGCTTGGCGATTCCGAGGACTGCGCTCGTCTCTGCCTGAAGACGCGTGACCAGGTTTCTGCCGATGTCGAGTTTTCCGGAGGGGTCCTCCCCGCCAACCGTTCGCCGTCGTTCGTGATTTCCGGCGAACGCGGCGCTTTCAAGGTCTCTCCCGGCGCGTCCAAGGGCGTTCTTGACGTCATAGACCCTGACTACAGGTTCGAGAGGCGCCGCGCATCTGTCCGCACGCCCGCATTCAACGACATGCATGAAGACATCCCGGTCGTGAGCATCCCAGTTTCGCTTGATGGCGCAGGTGGCTGCGGGCTCTCAGAGTTCTGGCGCCGGGTCTATGATTCAATACGCACGGCCGCGCCGTTTCCCCTGTCGCTGGAGGATTCCATCGAGGCCGTCAAGTTCGCACACCTCATGAAAAAAACAAGCCCGTTCGGAAAATGAGTGAAATGACACAGAGCCTTGAAGACTACATCGAGGCGATATACATGCTTATAGACACGGGCAAGCCCGCGCAAGTCCGCGACGTCGCGAGGATGGTTGCCGTGAAGATGCCTTCCGTAGTCAAGGCGATCAGGGAGCTCAAGAGCCTTGGCCTCGTGGTGCAGGAGCCCTACTCGAACATAGAGCTCACGGAGAAGGGCGTGCGCGTTGCACGCAAGATACTCGGAAGGCACACCCTCTTGCGCACGTTTCTCATGAAGCTCGGCGTCGGCCGCGCAAACGCGGACAAGGACGCCTGCCTCATGGAACACATACTTTCGGCGGAGACATTGGAAAAGATTCGCCTTTACACGGAGAAGAAACACTGATGAAAAGCCAGATAAACACGCTGCGCCAGCTTCAGGAGCTGGTGCTTACAAGAGACGAACACCACCAGACGGGTGACGGAAGCCACCTTGACTCGCTGAACGCCTCCATTGCCGCGTTGCACGCGAAGCTCATTCCGCAGCTTGCCGCCATCTACGACAGGCTCTACAAGAAGAACCACATCGTCATCTCCGCGATGTCCAACGGCTGCTGCGCCGGTTGCGGCATGCAGGTGCCGATTGCGCAGGGGCAGCAGGTCCGCCTGGCGCAGCATGTGGTGACGTGCTCGAGCTGCGGCCGCATACTCTTTGCGGACGACGGAGACGCGGCACACAACGTTTCCGGGCAGGGCAAGGACGACGAGCCGAAGACCGGCATCTCGAGGTTCAGCGC
>JBGUVV010000253.1:0-7491 GCA_045220525.1 Kiritimatiellia bacterium | reverse complement strand
GTTTTGTGATGGATTTCTCGGTGTTCAGGGGCAAACTAGTTGCTGGCGGTTATTCGGATGATACAGCAGACGCCAAGATAGCTCACGTGCCGGCAGAAGCGGCGACTTCGGCCATAATTGCATTCATATCGTCGATGGAGTGAGGCATGACATTCTTCTCTTCAGACCAGCATTTTGGGCATTTCAACATCATCCGCCTGAGCCATCGACCGTTCGCTTCGCTCGACGAGATGAACGAGGTGATGATTGCCAAATGGAACGTCAAGGTCATGGCAGACGATACGATATACATTCTTGGCGATCTATTCTTCAGGTCTGCTATGGTAGAGCCGATATTGAAGCGACTCAACGGGCGCAAGCACCTTGTCCTCGGCAATCATGACCACTCATGGACGGGGAGAGTCCGATTGGGGGACTACTTCGAGAGCGTCCAGACAATGAAGGAGATTGTCGTGGACGGCAAGCCGGCGACGCTTTGCCACTATCCGATGCTGTCTTATCCACAGGCGCGGCGTGGCTACATGATATACGGACACATCCACAACAACACGGGCGACGACTACTGGCCACTAATCATGCGACGATCCCGTATGCTCAATGCGGGCGTTGACGTGAACGGATTTGAGCCCGTGTCCTTCGAAGAGCTTGTTTCGAACAATGCCGCGTTTCGCCAACTCCATGCAGATACCGCTCGAAGCAATCCCCTGACGATGTTCTGCGCCGAGGCCTGATCAAGGTTGGAGCATTCCCTTGGCATATAGGGGCATGGTGGAATGTGACGCATCTGTTTCTATCGTCATGTTTCGGGCGGGGGCGGAAGAGGCGGGGATGAAGGGCAGGCGCGAACGCGTGGCGGATATCTTCGCAAAACACGGCGCAACTGCGGCAAAAATGAAGTCCGCCCCGGGGCCTGGCACTACAGATCTCGGCTACTCCACCACTCCCTACCCCACCAAAGGGGGGCTATGGCGTTCAAGGTATATCATTTTGTCGTACGCATAAACTCGCGCGGCGAGATGCCAACGATTTTGCGGAAGGACTTCGAGAATGCTGATGAAGAGTTGAAACCGTAGCGGGCGGCGAGTTCGGTCATGGAAACGTCGAGCTTGCGCGACGACAGCGCTTTCTTCGCCTTCATAACACGTGCGCGCAAAACATAGTCGTTCGGAGAGAGCCCGGTGTTGGACACGAAAAGCGTGTAGAATCGACTACGTCCGTAGCCGGAAAGCGCGACAAGCTTTTCAACGGAGAAATCCTCGGAAATATGATCGTCGATCCACTGGCGAATCTTGGGGATGACGTCATGCCCGATTGCCAGGGCCTCTGGTTCGTCAAGGATTCTGTACGTCTCGTGGATGAGGTCCGACGAGAGGACACGAAGGCGAATGAGTTGGGTTGGATTTTTTGCGGACTCCAGGTTCATGGCATCCGAGAGATCGCGCAGGGTTGCCGCCAGGCGCGGGGAGATGCGGCGGACGGTTGCGCCGCAGGAAGAGATTTTCGCAAACATCTCGCCAAGCTCGTTTGCATTGAACGGCGTTCCCGACGGGTAGTCGGAAGGGTTTGGGCTGAATATGACGCCGATGCGCGTTGCGGGCGTGGCGTTGTTGCCGAGGGCTCGGTGGGTGGTCTTCGCCGGAATGATGCCGAAGCACCCGCCGATTACGCGGAGTGGTTCGCCGACGCCTTCGATCTCCCATGTGATTTCGCCCTTGAGCACGTAGTGGATCTCGAGCCCTGAATGGTAGTTGCTGGAGATTGGGTACGACGAGTTGAGGTTCAGAACGCCGTAACGCTGAATCAGTGGAACTCCGAACCGCTTTCCCTTGAGGTGAAACATGTGCGTATTACACCATAATTTTTGTCAAATTGTCCAGTGGACGCATCGGCGGTTTGGGTGTGTTATAATACGCAATCATACGTGTTTAGCAGCAATCAAAAATCAAAGAAAGGAACGAATCCATGGCAACAAGGAACGTGTTCTTCGGAAAAAGTTCGCGGGCGGCATTGGCGCTGGCGATTGGCTTCTGCGGGCTTGCGCCGTCTGTCGTAGCCGAGGACGTCGCGCGGGCGCTGGTGACGTATGGCAATGCCAACGTAAAGCTTTGTACGATTGACGATACGGGAGCTTGGACGGCAGGGGACAACGTCATCACGGCAGGAGATGGCCATACTACCCTGCCCTGGCGGACGGTCTATCGTGACGGATGCCTGTATGTATTGGACATGATTGCGGCTAACAATGCTGCTTATGGGCGACTGAACCGATATAGCGTCTCTGGTGAGTTTCTTGATACGGTTGTTACCATCCACGGCGCGATGCTTGACGATTTCCTGTTCTCCCCCGATGGAAAGCACATCTACTTCTCCGATTTTGCCGGTACGAACCACGGCAACATCTGGCATTATGACGTTGAAACAGGTTCTACCAATATCGTCGTCAATACTGGAGGTGCGCCTCGGCAGTTGAGCTGGGGGCCGGATGACGGATTTCTGTATGTTGCAGACCGCGGCAAGAAGGCACTCATGAAGATTGATTTGACGGAAGGAACTGCGACAGGCATTGCCTCTGGTATGAACATGCTGTGCGGGCTGTATTATGACGAGAGCGATGGTGTGTTCTATACGTCGAATACTGACGGTGCAATGTACCGTGTACAGTCGGATGGTTCGTCAAAGACATCTCTCGGCACGGCGGCAGATTCATCACGTCAGGTTGTCTACGTGAACAAGGTAAACGGGCTGATTACTGCAGCGTCGCTTACGAAGAATCCCGCTCCTGCAGTTGTCGTACAGCTTCGAGAGGAAGATAACCCCATTTCCTTCACGCATGTCCTTGAATTTTCAGGCAGTATTAGTTCGTTGTGCGAGATTCCCCTTTATTCGCCTAGCGCCGAATGGAAGCTGGACGAGTCGGGCAATGTGATTTCCTACGCGGCGACTGGGTACAACGTCGAGATTGTCCCGACGCGGCTTCTTCAGGGCGGCGTGGCTGGCGTAGATGGGAATGCCGTATGGTTCAATGCATCGTCATACGGCGTTTTTGGTAAGTCTGCGGGAATGATTCCGACGACGGACGATTTTACCGTATCGTTCTGGGCCGGAATGTCCTCCGAAGCGACGTTTGCGTCAAGGCGCACGCTCTTCTCGAACGCGCTTGGTGCGTCCGGCGACGTGTCAGTTTCGGTTGGCGTTGCGGATCATCCCAACGTGCTGGAGGTTTCGTTTGTCACTTCCGAAGGCGCACGGCTGTCGGCCACGTCTTCTGCCGACTTTGCCAATGGCAATTGGCATCATGTGGCCTTGTGCCGCCATGGAACGTCGATGAAGGCGTATGTCGACGGATCGCTGGCGGCAGAGCTGACGCTTCCCGCCGACGAGGATATCGCGCAGACGGCCGACTGGCACCTCGGCGCAACTGCGACAGGCGGCGAACCCGCCGGGGCGGGCGCATGCATGGACGACGTGCGTCTTTATCTTCAGTCTCTTCCTGCGAATGCCGTTCGCTTAATGTCTGAGGAATTTAGCGCTGGTGCGCTTCCATCCAGCGTTCCGGAGCTTCCGGCAGTATCCTCGCTTCCGGCCGGGCTGGGCGCACAGGTATTCCACCGCAGGGCGATCGACGCGGCGATATCTGATTCGATGCTATTCAAGGCGGGAGATGGCTCGCTATACTTGGCGTTTGGACGCGGCGACGGCTTCCGCGACGCAGACCGCGAGACGACGTTCTTCCGTTCAGCCGACAACGGGCAAAACTGGTCCGCGAACGCAGCGCCTGCGCTCTCGGCAGGATCCGTCTCGCTTTTCGAGCGCGACGGCAATCTGTTTGCAATTGGCCTTAAGAACGTGGCGGGCGCAGCGTCGAGACGCACGTTCGCAGTCTGGCAGCTTGACTCTGTTGCATGGGTCGAGAAGTCGTCGTTCGAGGGTTCTGCAGACAACGAGTATGCCCTTGGCACAAGTTCGGTGAGATACTACAACAGTGACAAGCGGTTCTACAAGTCGGCTGTCTGCTACTACGGCGGGACGAACGCCTACCCCGCATACATCTCGTTCAAGTACGAGAATGGAGCGTTCTCCGGAGGAACGGCGACGGTGATTGGAAGTAACGGCAGTTCCATAATCGGCGGCGTCTGCACTGTGACCGACGTCGTGCCTGGCGATACGCTGACCGTTGCGTCGGATAACAACGCATGCTGGGCTTTCTACTCTTTCGTTGACAGGCCGACGGGTTCGAAATTCCGCGTTGGCCCCGAGCGTACTCGCATATACAAGTACAACTCGGCTTCGGGGAATACGGCGCTCGCAGCGTGGTCGCTGCCGGGAGGGTCGAAGCCGTATTCCATCAAGTACGATTCGACAAGTGGCATGTACTGGGCCGTCACCGTGCCTGTCACCAACAGGCAGGAGACGGCCGGCGGAGTCTACGCCGACACTGTCGCCAAGCGCATTGGCGTCTATGCGTCGCCCGACCTGACGGAGTGGTGGCCGTGTGGCATCTTGATTGATTCTGAAGCGGCGACGTTTCGCGCGCCGTCCATCGAGTTCTGCGGCGACGACTTGGTGATTGCCTATGGCGTCGCGGCAGACGACGGAGTGGGTGGAGCGCGCGGTTTTGACCAGCCCAACTACCTTGCAGTGCGTCGCGTAGCCAACTTCAGGACGGCGCTCGTGCCGGAGAAGCCAGACGGACGCTATCTCCTCGCGGCGAACGGCGGAACGGTCAAACGCTATTGGAAGACGTCCAGTGGAATGTGGCTTCCTGGCAAGACCTTCGCCACGGGATCGTACGGTGGCGCCAGCTTGAGCACTGAGGTCGGCATCGCGGTGGGCGACAACGTCGTCTATGTCGGCGGCGAAGGAAGCAAGGGCAGAATCTTCGTCTTCAACAGGAAGGGGAAGTACTTGAAGACGCTTGTCGGCATGCCCAATATGGCGAACAACAGGGTTGACTCCATTCGGCTGGCGGCAAATGGCAAGGACCTTATCGTGACAGATGCCTATGATTCGAAGGCTGTCTATCGGGTTGATCCCAAGACCGATACGTGGACTGAACTGGTGTCGGCTTCGTCCCCGAAGGGGTCTGGCATAACCAATCGCCTTCGCGATGCGCTGGAGGCGGCTGATGGTACGCTGTATGTCGCGTCGCAAGGTGGCCGGGTGAGCGTTTTCAACACACAGCCGGAAGTTACGTTTGTCAAGCAGCTTGGCGACGCCACGTGTACAGGTCTCGCTTTGGACGTCGAGGGCAACCGGCTATTCTACTCGACCCAGGGCGGTCTTATAAAGAAGTACGATCTTGCTTCCACTGGAACGGGACCGACGGAAGTCCAGAACCGTTCCTCGATGGGCGACAACAGTGCATTGCAGCTATTGTGGCACGACGGGCGGTTGCTCGTTTCCGACGCGAAAAACTTCCTCGCATACGAAGTGAACCCCGATGGGCTAAACGAAGAAGACGTGTTTCTTGCAGGCGCCATGAGCTTTACACGGTATGCGTTCATAGACGAGAACGCGAAGCCCGGATTCGTGCTCTCTTTTAGGTAGGAATTACAGATGTACGTCTTTTCTGCAAGGCTGGCTGTCGTGTCGGCGGCGGCCATGGCGTGTTTGGCATCGTCGGCATCGGACTGCCGCGAACTGTTCAACGGGCGAGACCTGAAGGGTTGGTACAAGTTCCTGAAGGGGCGCGGCAAGGACAACGACCCGAAGGGCGTAATTGCCGTGACGAACGGAGTGATCCGCATCACGGGCGAGGAGTTCGGATGCCTCACGACCGAGGAGGAGTTCTCTGACTACCGGCTGACGGTCGAGTACCGATTTCTCGGCACGAGGTTCGCCGCGAAGAAGGGGAAGGCACTTGACAGCGGCATCCTCTTCCATTCCGTTGGCGAGGACGGAGGCTTTGGCGGCATCTGGATGGCGTCGCACGAATACAACCTCGTCGTCGGCGCGTCGGGCGACTTCTGGACAGTCCACCCCAAAGGTGCGGACATGTATCTCAAGTCTGAGACGTCGAAGCGCCGGCTTGGGAAACATCGCATCTGGGAGAAGGGCGGCGAGGAGGTGACGATTGCCGGCAATGGACGAATCTGCCGCTGCGACATCTCGTCGACTTGGACGGACACGGAGTCTGCTCCCCTTGCCGCGAACGAGCGTCCAGTCGGCGAGTGGAACACTGCCGTCCTCGAATGTCGAGGCGACCGCGTGGACGCCTACTTCAACGGCAAGCTCGTCAACAGCGCGACGCATGTCTCTCCGTCGCGCGGCAAGATACAGTTGCAGAGCGAAGGCTGCGGCATAGAGTTTCGCCGCGTCGCGCTGGAGCGGTTTGGAACGGATCTGGAGCGTATGTCGTACAACAACCCGACGGCGACGGTCGATCTCGAAAACGGCATATGGACGTTCCCTTACGTATTTGACTGGGACGGCGACGGCAACGACGACATCCTGCTCGCGACAGGTTCCAAGCCCTACCACGATTCCCTCCTCTACCGCCGCGACGTCGTTCGCGGAGGGAAGGACGGACTCCTCATGGATGGCGGTACGTTCGTCGACCGCGTCTTCCATGCGAACGGCGCGCAGTCGGAGTACTCCGGCAAGACGGTTCTTGTAAAACCCGGCCACATCGAGTGGAATCCGCAGGGGAAGAGCCCGTTCGACTTCAGACGGCTTCTGCCTACGGGCGGACGGTTCGTTCCGCACTTCCGCAGGCTTATCGACGGAGCATGGTGCTTTGCCGACCTCGACGGCGACGGACGCGATGACATCGTGGCTTCTTGCGGCGACTGGGCGGAATACGGGCAGCCAGGACCAAAGTGCTTGCCAGCATACGACGCGAACGGCAACTGGACCAACGGGCAGATGCAGGCCTACATGTATTGGTTCCGCAACAAGGGCGGCGAGGCGCCTGGCCTTCAGTTGGAAGCGCCAAAGGCTCTCCTTTGCGACGGCAAGCCGCTTTTCAAGGGGCCGTGGGGACGTCCCTCGCCGATGTTCCACGACTGGGACGGCGACGGCGACCTTGACATCGTCTGCGGCGAGTTTGTCGATTCGTTCTGGTATTTCGAAAACGTAGGCACGCCGAAAGAGGCGAAGTTCGCGGCAGCGCGAAAGGTGCAGTCGACGGCTGGCGGGCAGCTAGCAGTCGAGCTGTGCATGTTCGCGCCGACCAAGGCGGACTGGAACGGCGACGGCAAGATGGACATCATCGCGTCTGAAGAGGACGGGCGGACGGCATTTTACGAAAACACCGGCAGATTCAAGGACGGTGCGCCGCTGTTCAAGCCTGGCGTGTATCTGAAACAGCTTGCTCGCAACCTGAAGTTCGGGTGTCTTGCGACTCCATACGGAGTTGACTGGGACGGTGACGGCGACACGGATCTCGTCTGCGGCAATTCGTCCGGCAAGATCGCATTCTTCGAGAATCTTTCCGGTGCGGGCGTGGCGCGTCCCAAGTGGGCGCCGCCAAAACTGCTGACGGTAAAGGGG
>JBGUVV010000252.1:0-14042 GCA_045220525.1 Kiritimatiellia bacterium | reverse complement strand
TAGTTGGCGCCGTCCAGAATAGATGCGTGGAAGTCGCGGTGCAGTTCGCCGCCAGACCTGTAGCGCAGGACTCTCTCCGCCTCGTTCATCCTATCTCTCCCTTGTCTTGCGAAAGCACCCTGTTCCGCCACTCGCGCGGCGTGCTGGCTGTCGCTATCCTGAATTGCGTGGCAAAGTTTTGCGCCGACGAGTAGCCGAGAGATTCCGCGATGACGGACATCGAGCGAACGCCCTTCTCGAGCTCGCGTTTTGCCGCCGCGATCCGGCATGAGTTTCTGAACGCAAGAGGCGGGAGACCTGTCAGCCGCTTGAACTCGTTTATGAGGTGGCTGGGCGACATCGACAGTCGCGCCACGAGAGAGTCTATCGATATCGGCGCGGCGGGGTTGGCGCGGATTTCGTCAACAACCGACTTGACGCGCGAACTCGAATCCCGCCCACGAGGTTCGCGGGACGCCTCTATGATGGACATGAGCAGATCAGAGACCGACAACCGCAGGCGCAATGAACGCTGCGGGGTGCGCCTTGGTTCGCCGTCGTATGTCTTGAACACCCGCTGAAAGGCGAGCCGGATGCCGTCTCCTCCCCTGAAAAGCCTGTTGGGCGCCGACAGGAGCGAATCCACGAGCCACCGCGACTCCGACCGGGGAAAGGACAGAATGGGCTCCGTCTTCATCGGAAGCCGCAAAAACAGCCAATACATGAGAAGCCCCTTGGGAAAGACCCTAAGCCTGTGCGGCTCGTCCGGCCTCGACACGAAGACCATTCCCGGCTTGAACGCGTATTCCTTCCCCATGCTTTCAAACACAAGCTCGCCGCGCTGGCAGAAGGATATCTCAACGCACTCTTCGTGCATGTGTTCGTTGCTGGGAGTGAGTCCGTAGCTTCCAGACCGCAGGTTGGTGCGACCCAGGACCGGAATGCACTCAATTCCGTCCGGCGAAAGATCCAGCACCCTCAAATCTGGAGTGTCGCAATATTCGAATGGAAGCTTGAGCGCCGGTCGTTTCATGACGGCACAATTATACCACACCGCGCGCCAGCTTTACAAACCTAAAATTCCCAAAAATAATTTTACGCACTTTTCCCGGACAGTCACTTCCTTGGCGCTGTCATGCGTGCGTATATGCGCGCCAAACGAACAGTCCCCGATTTCGGCCATGGGGGCAAATTCCGTAACTTGATTTGGCCGCGTGGTTTTTGATACAATTCCTGCAAAAGGAGATTGACGACTATGGCGACAAAATCTAATTGTCTTGGAAGCAAAGGTTATGGACTTTTCGCGGTTGCGGCTGCGATTTGCGTAGGCGTGGCGTCTGCGACGTCGACGCCGGCCGGATGGACCGACGACTTCGAGGCGGCTAAAGAGCAGGCGGAGAAAGAGGGCAAGCTTTTGCTTGTCGATTTCTCGGGAAGCGACTGGTGCGGCTGGTGCAAGAAACTGGACAAGGAAGTATTCGCGCAACCGGAGTTCCTGAAGGGCGTAGAGAAGGACTTCGTCCTCGTGATGGTTGATTCGCCGAAGGACAAGTCGCTTCTCTCCGAGAAGGCCGCGAAGCAGAATCCTGAACTGCTGAAGAAATACGGGATTTCCGGCTACCCGACGGTGCTAATCATGGATGCCGCCGGGGAAGTGCTCGACAAGACGGGCTATCGCGACGGCGGCGCAAAGGCGTACGTGAAGTATCTTAAGGACGTCAGGAAATATACGCGTGTCATCGTCGACATGAAGCGCGACATCGCTGCGCTGCCCGAAGGAGATCAGGCGCGGCTGGCGAAGATCGACGCGGCGTTCGCCTCGTCCGACAAGGAAATCCAGCGGAAGAACGAGTCGTATATCGTAGAGCTCCTGCAGAACGATCCAAAAGGCAAGTACGCTGCAAAGTACCCCTTCGTAAAGTACTGCCTGCCTCTCGAGAAGAAATTCCAGGAGACATGCAACGAGCTCCAGAGCCGCTTCTACAAGAAAATTGCCCAAGCCGCCAAAAACGGCCAGAAGCTATCCTCGGAGACGAGGGAAGCCGTGATGGCGGAGGTCGATGCCGAAGCCATAGAGCTTTTTGGCAATGTGCAGAAGGAGATTGCGGACGCAAAGGCCTCCGCGCCCAAGAACGCCAAGAAAGACATCGCAGCGCTGGAGAAGAAGATCGGAACGATCGTCAAGCAGCTGGGAGACAGGAAAAAGAAAAAGTAGCGTAAGGCTACGACAACGCCTTTACCAAGGCAGGGATCGCCTTCTCGAAGCTCACGCCGTAGATGTGGTCGGGGGATGTCGCCTCTATGGCCATGCAGACTATGTCGGCTGCAAGCGCGGCGGACTCGACTGCGCTCTTGCCGCGGAGCACTGCTCCTGCGAAAACCGACGCGAACATGTCGCCTGTTCCGTGCGCGGTGCGTTCAAGCCTCCTGTTGAAGTCGTAGGCGATGCTCCTGCCGTCGCTGACTGCAGTGCCAAGGCGGTCGTCCCCTGACGTCACCCCTGTCAAGACAACGTTTTTCGCGCCCAGCGCATGCAGGCGCCTGACAAGGGACTCGATCTCCTCTCGCGTATGGCCCGTCATCTTCGGCTTGTCGCCGACAAGCAGCGCAGCCTCGGTCATGTTGGGCATTATGTAGTCGGCCCCTTTGACGAGCCGCGCGATCTTCGAGGGGAAGTCCGCAGCGAAACCCCTGTAGAGCTCGCCGTCGTCGGCCATCGCAGGATCGACTATGCGGATTGCGCCGGGCCTTCCGCACGTGTCCATGATGGAGAGTATGGGGTCGATATGGCTCTCGCACACATAGCCCGTGTAGAACGCGTCGAACTTGACTCCAAGCTCGATCCACTTGGCCTCTATCTTCGGCATGTCGTCGGTGAGGTCGCGGAACGTCCAGCTGGAAAAGCACGGAGCCGTGTGGTTGGAAAGAATCGCCGGAGGCAGCACCGCGCACTCCACCCCGCAGGCGCTGACAAGCGGCAGGGCGACGGTGGTGGAACACTGCCCCACGCAGCTCAAGTCCTGGATCGTCAGCAGCCTTTTCATTTCTTCGCCACGCTCTGGCCTTCGCGGGAGTCCTTGACGACCCATCCGGCTGCGGCGATTTCGTCGCGAAGCCTGTCGCTCTCGGCCCAGTTCTTCGCTTTCCTGGCCTCGGCGCGCAAGTCGAGGAGAGACTGGATCTCCGGCGGGACCTCTGCCTTCTCGGCCTTGCCGAAGAAAATCACGCCAAGGACTTCGTCCATCCTGCGGAAGACGCCGAGGACCGACCCGCCGCCGTGCGCGTTCGTGTCGCGCACAAGGCCGAAGAGAGCCGCCATCGCCTTCGGGATGTTCAAGTCGTCGTTCACCGCGGCGGTGAAGTCGTCAAGGTGCTTTTTCGCCCAGTCCGGCGCCTCGCCCTCCTTCGCCTTGCCGACGCACTCGTCTATTCTCGCGAGGGACTTGCGCGCGTCCTCGAGGGCGCTGAACGCGAAGTTGAGCCCCTGCCTGTAGTGGGCGTTGATGAGGACGTAGCGGATTTCGCGCCCGGACCATCCCTTCTCGATCAAGTCGCGCAGGGTGAAGAAGTTGCCGGCGCTCTTGGACATCTTCTCCCCGTTGACGCGCAGATGCGCACAGTGCATCCAAGTCTTCACGAAAGGCTTGCCCGTCGCGGCCTCGGCCTGGGCGATCTCGTTCTCGTGGTGCGGGAAGAGGTTGTCGATTCCTCCCGTGTGGAGGTCGAACGTCTCGCCAAGATACTTCATCGACATTGCGGAGCACTCGATGTGCCAGCCAGGCCTTCCGCGCCCCCACGGGGAATCCCAGCCGACGGGGCCGTCAGACTCCTCCCACGCCTTCCAGAGCGCGAAGTCGCCGACGTTCTCCTTGTCGTATTCGTCCGCCGCGCACCTAAGGCCCGTGCGCTGGTTGTCGAAGTCGATGTGGGCGAGCTTTCCGTAGCCGGGGAACTCCCTGACCTTGAAGTAGATGGAGCCGTCCTCGCTCTGGTAGGCGACGCCCTTCTCCATCAGCTTCTGGACGAGCGCGATCATCTCAGGAATGTGGTCCGTCGCCGCGGGATACACCTCCGCAGGCTGTATGTTCAGCTTCTTGAGGTCTGCGAAAAACGCGTCCTTGTAGGTCTTCGTGTAGTCGGTCAGCGCGACTCCCGCGGCATTGGCGCCCTTGATCGTCTTGTCATCGACGTCGGTCAGGTTCATGACCTGCCGCACCTTCATCCCGTTGAACTGGATGACACGCCTCAGGATGTCCTCGAACGCATACGCGCGAAAGTTTCCGATGTGCGCGAAGTTATAGACCGTCGGCCCGCACGTGTAGAGCCTGATTTCCCCTCCTTCGAGCGGCGTCAGCGTCTCGGTGCGCCGCGTGAGGCTGTTGAAGACTTCCATCTTAGCGGCTCTCCTTTGCTAAAAGCCCGAGCGACGAAAGAGTCGCCTTCATCTTTTCGAGGTTCGCGTCCGTCGTGGCGCAGAGCGGAAGGCGGAAGACTCGCTCCGCAAGCCCCATGAGCCACAGCGCCTCCTTCACCATCACGGGGTTGACGTCGATGAAGAGGTCGTGGAAAAGCGGATAGAACTTCGCGTGCATTGCGCGGGCGCGGGCGAAGTCGCCCGAAAGCGCCGCGCGGACCATGTCGCCCATTTCCTTCGGAATGACGTTGGACGCGACGGAAATTACGCCCTCCGCCCCGACGGAGATCATCGGCAGCGCAAGAGAGTCGTCGCCGGAAAGCACCGTGAAGTCGGGCAAGACGTTCTTTATCGCCGAGACGCGCTCGACGGAACCCGCCGCCTCCTTTATGGCGACGATGTTCGGATGGGCGGCAAGGCGAACGACGACGTCGAGCGGTATCTCGCGGCCCGTCCGGCCTGGCACGTTGTAGAGAATGACAGGAAGCCCAAGGTCGGCGACCGTCATGAAGTGGCGGTAGAGCCCCTCTGCGTTCGGCTTGTTGTAGTATGGAGTCACCTGCAGCGACGCGTCGGCCCCGCCGCAGGCTATCGCCGCCTTGGTGAGCTCCACGGCCTCGGAGGTGGAGTTGGCGCCAGTGCCGGCGATTATCTTGACGCGGCCCGCAGCGAACTCGATGGTCTTTTCTATGACCTCGTTGTGTTCCGCGTGAGAGAGCGTCGGCGACTCCCCCGACGTGCCGACGGAGCAGATGCCCTCTACTCCCGCATCGGCCTGTCTTTCGACGAGCGCCTTGAGGGCGCCGTAGTCAACGGCTCCATCGGCCGAAAACGGCGTCACGAGAGCTGTGATTGTTCCTGATAGCTTCATATTTCGTTACCCCTGGGCTATTTGCAGAATCCCTTGCGCGACAGGAAGTCCCAGACCTTGTCGAGCCAGTTCGCGCTTCCTGTGCCGTCGGCGGCCTTGAACTGGAAGCAGTGGCCGCGCCCGGCGAGTGTATGGAGGTCGCTCTGCACGCCCATTGAGCGCAGGCGCTCCCACACCTTCACGGAATTCATCGCGGCCCATCCGTCGGCGTCTCCGTGCACGAAGCACATCGGAGGCGTGTTTATGTCGAAGAGGAACTCCGGCACGGGGACTGCGGAATCGTCGTTCCCTCCCGTTGCGTTGGGCTTGTTGTCGCCGTCCGTGAGGGCGTAGGCCGGATATATCGGGCAGGCCCACTGCACCTTGCAGGAAAGGGAGTCGATTGCGTCAACGCCGCGATACGACGAATACGTCGAGCTCAAGGCGGTCATGAGCGTGAGGTGCCCTCCGGCTGAAAAGCCCATCGCGCCTATCCGGTCGAGGTCGAGCCCGCGCGCAGGGGCTTCGCTTCTCACCATGCGTATTGCACGCTGCGCGTCCTGCCAGGCCGTCAAGTGCTTGGGCAGGTCCTTCGGGCGCGGGCAGCGGTATTCAACCACGACGACCGTCATGCCCTTTGCGTTGAAATACTCGGCGACTGGCAACGCCTCGCCCGTGACGTTGCAGCGGGAATACCCTCCGCCGGGGAAGACAACCTGTATCGCCTTTGTGGAAAGGTTCTTCGGAATGAACCAGGTAAGCGTCGGCGCATTGGTCTGCGACTGCTGGGCGTTTGGCGTCTTGCCGTCCGGCCAGAGGTTTTCGCGAATGCGCTCGGCGGTGTATTCGCCGGTGAACACTCGGCGTTCCGTCTCGGCGCCGAGCTTTCCGTCGAAGTTCAGCTGGTGAAGGAACTCCTCCGCCGCGTCGAGGCCAAAGGCGCCGTGCGCCCTGTCGGCGTAGATATGAAGCTCTGCGGGAACCTTGTGCTTGCGCATCTCGCGATAGCACTGGGTCGATCCGTTCGGCGTATAGATGTCGGCTCCACCGTGGTGGAACGAAATCGGGCAAGTCTTTTCGTCGAACTTGAAGCACGGGTTCGGCTTGAGCGCCATGTTGAGAGTGCCGTCTTCGGGGCGGGCGATTCCGGATGCAGCCGTCGCCGTGTTGTAGGCGGGCGCGTTGGCTATGCAGAAGTTGATGTGGCAGGGAATGTCGTCGAGGTCGTCAACCTTCGCGTAGGCCGGCGTCATGGAACTCGTCGCCAGGAGGCAGACGAGATGGCCGCCCGCCGACATGCCGATTACGCCGATACGCTCCGGGTCGAAGCCGCGCTTCTCCGCCTGCGAGCGCACGAGCCTCACGGCGCGCTGTCCGTCCTCCCACGCCGACTGGTAGATGGGAAGCCCTTTCGGGCGCGGCGTGCGATAGACGAAATTCACCGTCTGGTAGCCAAGCTCGGTGAACCTGTCGCGCCATTTCTTCACGAGCCCGACGTCGCAGCAGCAGTTGTAGGACCCGCCGGAGACGAGGATGATGCACGCGCCATTGGGGTTCGCTGGCTTCTCGGACCAGTCGATGTAAGGCATGCGGTGCGCATCCGGGTTGAAACCAAGAGCCCTCGAGACGTCCGTCATCGCGCCAATCTGGTGGGGCTGACGGTCCGGCATCGCATCGAGCGAAGGCCATACGGCCTGCACCTCGGCAAACGCGGCGAAAGCGGCTGCCGCGAAAAACGCCGCCACTGCCGCTCTACGCAATTGCATTTTCGATAAATTCATTTTTCTCATCCCTTTCATTTCGTTCCGCTTCCCATTCATCTTGAGGCAAGGGCAATCTTTATTATCGTCTCCGCATTGTCGGCGTCCGGCGACTTCGCAACGGCCTCTGCGACCATCTTCGCGCTCTTCTCGTCGTTGAAGCCGAGGGAACGCAGGGCGGATATCGCATCCGCCGCGACAGCGCCCTTCGGCGACGCCACGCCGGCGGCGCCGAACGCGAGCGCATCGACCTTGTCGCGGAGCTCGACGCAGATCTTCTCCGCAGTCTTCTTGCCTACGCCCTTGATCGCCGCGATGCGCCTTGCGTCGCCCGACGCTATGGACATGGCAAGCTCTCCGGCAGACGCGCCGGAGAGTATTGCGACCGCCGTCTTCGGCCCCACGCCCGACACTCCGGTAAGCCTTCCAAAAAGCTCCCTCTCAGGCTCGGTGGCGAATCCGAAAAGAGTCTCGTCGTCCTCGCGTACGACGTGCACGGCAAGTAGCTTCGCCTCCGCTCCCTCGCGCGGCAGCCTCTCGTAAGTGGAAATGGGGATGAGGAACTCGTAGCCCACTCCGGCCGCCTCTATGACGGCCTTTGTGGGCGACTTCTCGGCCAGCAAGCCTCTGACGTAGGCAATCATGCAAAGAGCCTTGCCATCTTCTCCAGCTGCGCAGCCTTTTCCCTGTTCTCAGCAAGCTTGCGCCGCGCCTCCGCAACGACGGCCTCGGGAGCGTGGGCGACGAAGTTGTCGTTTGCAAGCTTAGCCTCGGCGGACTTTATGAACCCTGATATCTTCGCAAGCTCCCCCGAGATGCGCTTCGACTCCGCGGCCTTGTCTATGAGCCCCTCCAACGAGAGATAGACAGTTCCGAACCGCGTGATCTTGGACGGCATCGCGAGATCCGCACCGGCTGGCGCGAAATCGACGGACTCGGCCCTCATCGCCTTCTTGAGCGATTCCACCTCTGCGCGCGCGCCAGGCTCGTCAGTGGCCACGGTGACCTTCACGAACGCGGATGGCGGGATCCTGTATTCTGCGCGGAGGGCGCGCACGGCGGTTATGGCCTCGCGCTTCGCGTTGACGAACTCGTAGTTCTCCTGAGTCGCTCCCCACGCCGCCTTCTCGGCGTCGGAGTAGCCCTTCGGGAACTCCTGCAGCATTATCGTCTCGTCCGCTCCGAGGAAGCCGAGCTGGTGCGCGACTTCCTCCGTGACGAACGGCATGTAGGGATGGAGAAGGCGCAGGGCCTTCCAGATGACGTCGCGCAGGATCGCGAGGGACGCGGCCTTGTTCGGCGAGTCCTTCACGTACTCTACGTAGCCGTCGCAGATCTGGGTCCAGAAGAAGTCATAGACCGCAAGCGCACCGTCCTGAATGCGGTAGGACTCGAGAATGGAGTTCACCTTGGCGCAGGCGGCGTCGGCCGCGTAGAGCATGTGGCGGTCGTCGGCGGAAAGGTTGGAAAGTTTGGAAAGGACGGGGACGCCGGTGTCCCCGAACCCCTCCTGCGGAAGAGCCTGTTCTTGAAGCTCGAGGAACTTCGCCGCGTTCCATATCTTTGTCGTGAAGTTGCGGCCGATCTCGAACTTCTCCTTGTTCACCTTCGTATCGCATTCGAGGGAGGTGATGAGCGCTATCGAGAAGCGGAGCGCGTCGGCCGAATACTGGTCGATGAGCTCAAGGGGATCGAGGGAGTTGCCCTTCGACTTCGACATCTTCGAACCGTCCGCCGCGCGGACGATGCCGTGGATGACGATGTTCTTGAACGGCGGCTTGCCCATGAAGTGGATGCCGGCCATCATCATGCGGGCCACCCAGAAGAATATGATGTCCTGCGCCGTCACGAGGTCGCTCGTCGGATAGTAGTAGTCGAGGTCCTTCGTCTTCTCCGGCCAGCCCAGGGTCGAGAACGGCCAGAGCCAGGATGAGAACCACGTGTCGAGGACGTCTGGATCCTGGTCGAGGTCGGCAAGCGTCAGCGCATCGTTGCCCGTCGCCTTCTTCGCCTTCTCAAGAGCAGCCTCTGCCGTCTCAGCGACGAAAACCAACTCTTCACTCTTCACTTTCAACTCTTCACTGATTCCAGCGTTCACGCGCAGCGTGTACGCTGGAATCCTGTGCCCCCACCAGAGCTGGCGGCTTATGCACCAGTCCTGGATGTTCTCCATCCAGTTGAAGTAGATCTTGGACCAGCGCTCCGGGACGAACTTCACCTCTCCCGACTTGACTGCCTCGATAGCGGGCTCCGCAAGCGGCTTCATCTTCACGAACCACTGCTTAGAAAGGCGCGACTCGACCGTCTCGTGGCAGCGGTAGCAGTGGCCGACCTGGTTGTCTATGTCCTCGACGTGGTCGAGATAGCCGCCCTCCTCGAGATCGGCGACTATAGCCTTGCGACACTCCCAGCGGTCCATGCCGCAGTATTTCGCGCCGGCGAGCTCGTTCATGTGGGCGTCGTCGGTCATTATGTTGATCTCGGCGAGGTTGTGCCTCTTGCCGACGAGGAAGTCGTTGGGATCGTGCGCCGGAGTAATCTTCACGATGCCCGTTCCGAACTCGCGATCGACGTAGTCGTCGCTTATGACTGGTATCTCGCGCCCGGTGAGCGGCAGGATAACGGTCTTCCCTACGAGATGCGCGTAGCGGTCGTCCTTCGGGTTCACGGCAACCGCCGTATCGCCGGGGAGCGTCTCGGGACGCGTCGTCGCGACCATCACGTAGTCTTTGTAGGGCTCGCCCGCCGCGCCCTTCGCGCTGCCGACGACGGGATACTTCACATACCAGAAGTGGCCGTGGTTGGGCTCGTGCTCCACTTCGTCATTAGCAAGCGCAGTCCCGCAACGCGGGCACCAGTTCACGATGTAGTTGCCCTTGTAGACGAGGCCCTCTTCGTAGAGACGGCAGAAGACCCTCGCAACGGCCTTCGAGCAGCCCTCGTCGAAGGTGAAGCGCTCGCGGCTCCAGTCCGTGGAGTTGCCGAGCTTGCGCTGCTGGTGTACGATCGTCCCGCCGTACTGGCGCTTCCAGTCCCAGACTCTCTCAAGAAACTTCTCGCGCCCGAGGTCCTGACGGCGCAGGCCTTCCTTCTTGAGAGCCTTCTCGACGACGTTCTGCGTGGCGATTCCGGCGTGGTCCGTGCCGGGAAGCCAGAGCGTGTTCCGCCCCTGCATGCGCCTCCACCTGACGAGGATGTCCTGAATCGTCTGATTGAGCGCATGGCCCATGTGGAGAATGCCCGTGACGTTCGGCGGCGGGATTACGACCGAATACGGCTCGCGGCCGTCCGGCTCCTGCCTGAAGAAGCCGTTCTTCTCCCAAAATTCATACCACTTGGCCTCTGCGGCCTTGGCGTCGTACTGCTTGTCCATCTCTGTTTGTCTCTTCCCTCTCCAGCCCACATCGGGCTTTAAAGGCGTATTATACCAAAAAACCAGCTCCCCGTAAGCAATCTTACTTGTGGATTCTTTCGTTTGCGGCGGCGACCTTCGCCTTGAGGCCTTCCTTGAACTCGCGGAACTTGCTCCTCAGCGCCGCGTCGGAGCCGCCGAGGATCTGCACCGCGAGAAGCGCGGCGTTTGCGGGGCCTGCGCTCCCGCAGGCAACGGTTGCGACAGGCACGCCAGATGGCATCTGCACCGTCGCGTAGAGGGCGTCGAGCCCGTTCAAGGCGCCTCCCGGCATGGGAATCCCGATGACCGGCAGCACCGTCGCCGCCGCGAGGACGCCGCCGAGATGCGCCGCGCCGCCAGCAGCCGCGATTATGACCTTGAGCCCGCGCTCTTCCGCCGTCTTGGAATACTCTATCGCTACTTCCGGGGTGCGGTGCGCCGATATAACGCGAGTCTCGTACGGAACCCCGAAGCTGTCGAGCGTCTCGCACGCCTTCTGCACGAGGGGCCAGTCGGAATCAGACCCCATCACTATCCCTACCAATGGCTTGTCCATCTCTTGATTTCTCCTTTCAACGAAGTTTCATGTCTATGGCGCGCTCGGCCGCCCAGTCCTCCGCAAGCTTGGGATCTGCGGCGGCGCCTCCGAGGGGCAAACGGAAAAAGCTCTCGTACGCGTTCTTCCCGTTGAGGCCCTTGAGCGAAAAGGCGACTTCCTTCGTGCCTGCCGGAACTCGGCCTACGATTTCCACAGAGCCGCCCTTGTAGAGGTTCTTCAGGAGCCTGGGATACGCCTCTGCGCGGCAATCTGACGAAAACACGACCCTGAGGTCGGAAAGAAGCGGATCCCTGAACTTCTCTGAGAGGCCCTCGATGCCAGAGCCAGCCTTCCATCGCCACCCGTCGAAGATGAAGCTCTCGCCCCTGTTGCCGCGCGTCAGCGCGTCGATGAGCTCGCGGTTCGCGGAAGACTTGACTCCATACATATAGACGGACACAAGGCCGTCGTTGAGCGCGGTGAACCTTGAGAGTATCTCGGATGTCGCGCTTACGCCCTCGTTGGCTTCGCCGTCGGTAACGACAAGGGCTATGAGGGGGCGCGACGGATCTCGCGGCAGCGTGAGAACCGACGCCACCGTGGCAAAAACGTCTGTGCGGCCGAACGGCGCGACGTTGTCGAGCCAGCGATCGGCGTCGTCCAGCGACGAGACCGTACACTCCCTCCACGCCCGGAACGCATACGAGAACCGGTCGCGGAATGCTACGAGATTGAACCTGTCGCCAGTGTTGGAAGACGACCTCAGGAGCTTCTTGGCGGCCTTCCTTATGGAGTTCATCCGCTCCTTGCCTATCGAGCCGGATGCATCGAGAAGGACTACAAGGTCCTTTGGCACGGGCCTGAGCCCCGCGCCTGGCGCAACCGTGACGCGGAAGTAGGTGAACCCTCCGTATGAAGCCTTGGCGAGACTCATGGTGATGGCCCCCGACAGCTCCTTCGCCGCAGGCACGTCAACAAGGGACCTCACCGCCTTCTTTTCCTCTTCGACGACATTCTCGCTTACCTCGTCCATGACCTCGGCGACTGGCGTGAAGGCAGGCGCGTCTTGAGCGGGCTCGGCAATCTTGCTGCTCTCTTCTCCCCGCGCTTCTGCAGAAGGCAGCGCGCTTTCGAGCTTTGGAACCTCGAAAGACGGCACAACCGGCAATCCAATGTCGATGTCGGGCTTCAAAGACGCCTTGGCGGGCGCAGGCGGCAAAGCGGCGACGTCTGCCGCAGGCGCTTCAGCCGGCCTTGGCATCGACGGACCGGCCGGGAACGAAAGCACCTCCGGAATATCCTCCGCGACAACCGGCGGCGTGACATCAGGCTCCGGAGCATTGATCTTGTCGCGCTCCAGCACAGGCAGGCTGGAATCCACCGCAGGCGCGGAAGTCTCGTATTCAGAGGCCTCCGGCGCGCCCTTCTCGGCCTTGACGTCCTCGACCATCTCGAAATTCACAGCCGCCGGGGCTGGAACCGCCTCAGTCACCCTCATCGGCCCCTTTCGAACGGCGCGGACAGACGACGGAGCTACGCTCACCATTACCAGCGGTTTCGCGTAGATCATTACGCCGAAGTGCGCCATGGCCGAAACCAGCAGCGCGAAGATCACAAGGTCGCCCTGGATAGCTCTCATTTTCCCTCCAGGATCTTTTTAGCGGCAGGAGCCGCGGCAGAATTTTCGAAAAGCACCGTCACGTATGTGGCATAGCCCCTGGCGGACTCCGTGTCGCCTCTCAGGAGCGAAGCCTCCGCAAGGCCAAGATATGCACGCGCACGCGCCTCCCTGTCGCCGTCATTGAGGTCGACGGCCTTCTTAAGCACCTTCTCGGCCTTGGCGGGATTCCCGTCCTTGACAAGATGGAGCCCGAGCTTGAGCGCTGCCGACGCCGCCGCATCCGTGACGCACGGCTCGGCCAGGCACTTTGCGTAGGCATCGGCGGCTGCAGACAGATTTCCGTCGGCCTCTTCGGCGGAGCCGAGAAGCGCATAGCCGAACTGACGCCACTGCGGAGAGTTACCCGCCGCAAGCGCCCTCGCGCATGTCTTCGAGTCCTCGCCCGAAAGGAGCTTTCCGACGGCAAGGGTCTTCGCAGCGCTCATCCTGGCAACCGCCCCGTTGCGAACGAGGTCGGAATACGCGGCAACAGCTTCGTTCGTGCGACCGGCCGCAAGGTCGATGTCCGCCACCACAAGCCTCGCCTCGCGCCGTTCGTCTATCGCGAGATTGCCGCCAAGGGCCTCCTTGAGATACGTCTCGGCCTCTGCGGGATGCCCGGCCCTGAACGCGGCAATCCCGCGCCAGTAGAGCGCAGACGTCCTGCGCCTTGCGCCAAGGGCCTCGGAGGAGAGCGCCTCCGCGAGCGAAAGCTCGGCCGCCGCCCACCGCTCCCTGCGCAAAAGCGACATCGCCCTGCGGTACATCGCGTCTGCGGCAAGGCGGCTCTTGGGCGACTCCACTGCGATTGCCGCGTATTCGGCCTCGGCCCCCTCTTCGTCGCCCGCATTCTCAAGCGCCCACGCGACAAGCATCCTGTCGGCAGAAGCACCGGAGAGCGAGTGGCACTTCTTCGCGGCAAGTAGAATCGCCTTGGGGTCTTTCGAATGCGACGCATCCTCGAAGTCCATGCGGGCAAGCTGAAGCTCCATTGCGTCACGGTTCTTTCCGTCCGGAAACGAATCCAGGTAAAGCCTGGAGAGGCGCCTCGCCTCGTCCTTCATGTCAAGGCGCAGGCTCGCAGACGCCTTCACATAGAGGAGCGTCTCGTCGGTCTCGTCGCCGGAGATCGCGATTGCCGCCGCGTACTTCCCGTTCATGAGCTCGCTCAGCGCAGTCATGCGGGCCACTTCCTGCGCACGCGGGTCGGACGGGTACGCCTTCGCGTATTTCCTCAGGAGGGCGGAGCTCTCGCCGTAGCATCCCTCTCGGTAGCTGTGCACGGCGGCGAGGTAAAGCGCATCCTTCGCGACTTCCGCGTTCTTCCCGTAAACGAGGTCCATCAGCTCCCCTACGCCCTTCCTGCGCTCCGCCGCATCGACCGCGGCAAGCAGCTTCGTCGCGTGCGCAATCTTCGCGTACGGCGCAAACCGCCCTGCCGGATCGG